>DATDLP010000389.1:0-4412 GCA_036519255.1 Croceibacterium sp. | reverse complement strand
CCGCGGTGGAGTCCGCCGGCCCGGCCACGAAGCGCACCGGTACGCCTGCCAGATCGAAGCCGATCACCCCGCGAAACGGTCGCTCGCCGGCCGGGCTCTCGTCGTAGGCGCCCGAACCCGCCCACACGACCTCGCGCGACGCGTCGAACGCCAGGCCGCCAAGGCTGCTGCCCGGAACAAGCGGCATCCGGCTCCACCGCCCGTCCGCCTGCCCGACGAACAGCGCCTGCGACACGATCGTGCTCGCGAACATCCGCCCGGTCGCCGGATCGAGCACGGCGGCTTCGACCAGCTGCGCCTCGGCCGGTATCGTCGCCACCAGCTGGCTCGCCTCGATCGGGCTGCGCTCCGCCTCGAACAGCTCCGCGAGCTTGTCCCGTGCGATACCGTCGTAGGCACCGAGCAATCCCGCCTGCCCAGCCGCACCGAAGACGTACCCGCGCGACGCGAGAAACTCGATCTCCCGCCACGCCGCGTCTTTCGCCCCCGCCTGGAGATAGGCGTTGAGCAGCGCCAGGCGAACGTTGCTGCTGTACGGATGATCGCGCGCGAGCTGCTCGAGCGCGGGCACATCGCCGGCTTGCCGCAGCGAGCCCTCGACCTTGCGCCATTCGGGTGCCTCGGCGCTGGCGGCCGGCGCCGCCGCGAGAAGCGCGCAAGCCAGCGCGAGCCCCGCTTTCCGAAGCCGCGTCACCTGATTGTTTTGGCCCGGAAGCATTACTAGGTAAACGGCGACTCTCCCCAATCCCGCAAGAGGCCAGTCCCCATGCCCACTTTCAGTGAATCCGATCCGGTTGTCATCCTCTCTTATGCGCGCACTCCGATGGGCGGAATGCAGGGCGCGCTGGGGGATGTCGAGGCGACCGATCTCGGCGCGACCGCGGTCAAGGCGGCGGTCGAGCGCGCCGGAGTGGACGGTGCCGAGATCGACCGCATCTACATGGGCTGCGTGCTTCCCGCCGGGCTCGGCCAGGCCCCGGCGCGGCAAGCGGCGCTCAAAGCCGGGCTGCCCAAGTCGGTCGAGGCCACCACGGTCAACAAGGTCTGCGGCAGCGGCATGCAGACCGTGATCATGGGCGCCGAGGCCCTTGCCGCAGGCGCGGTCGACCTCGTCGTGGCCGGCGGCATGGAAAGCATGACCAACGCGCCGTACCTGCTCAAGAAGCACCGCGGCGGCGCGCGCTTCGGGCACGACACCGCCTACGACCACATGGCGCTCGACGGGCTCGAGGATGCCTACCAGCAGGGCCAGGCGATGGGCAGCTTCGCGCAGTGCACCGCCGACGAATACCAGCTCAGCCGGCAGGACATGGACGACTACGCGATCGAGTCGCTCGCCCGGGCGAACGCCGCGATCCAGAACGGCGGGTTCGCCGACGAGATCGCTCCGGTGACCGTCAAGACCCGCAAGGGCGACATCACGATCGATACCGACGAGCAGCCCGGCAAGGGCAACCCGGCGAAGATCCCCGAGTTGCGCGCCGCGTTCGCCAAGGACGGCACGATCACCGCGGCGACATCGAGCTCGATCTCGGACGGCGCGGCCGCGATCGTGCTGACCCGCGCGAGCGTCGCCGCGGCGGGCGGCCAAGCGCCGGTCGCGCGGATCGTGGCGATGGCCGCACATGCGCAGGAACCGAAGGACTTCACCACCGCGCCCGTCGGCGCGATCCGCAAGGTGCTCGACAAGGCCGGCTGGTCGGTCGCCGACGTCGACCTGTGGGAAGTCAACGAGGCGTTCGCCTGCGTGGCGATGTTCGCGATGAAGGACATCGGCATCGCGCACGACAAGGTCAACGTGCACGGCGGCGCGACCGCGCTCGGCCACCCGATCGGAGCGAGCGGCACGCGGATCATCGTGACGCTGCTCAACGCGCTCAAGCAGAAGGGCCTCAAGCGCGGCGTGGCGAGCCTGTGCATCGGCGGCGGCGAAGGCACCGCGGTCGCGATCGAGCTCGCCTGACTCGATTTGCCGCTCCCCCGGCGAGGTGGTAAGCGCAAGCCATCTCAACCGGGGGAGAAGCGTGATGAGAAATCTGGTTATCGCCGCGGTGCTGTGCGCCGGACTGGCGGCCTGCGGCAATCCGGCCGAAGAGGCGGACGAGCCGGTACCCGCGGAGACCGCCACCGCCGCTGCAACTCCGACGGAATCGCCGGGGGGAACCTACGAGGTGACTGCCCAGGACGGCACCAAGTTCACCGCTGCGCTCAATCCCGACGGCACTTACGTGGACACGGCGGCCGACGGCTCGATCATGGCAAAGGGCACCTGGGAGGAGAAGGACGGCGCGGCCTGCTTCGATTCCGAAGGCGACGATCCGATCGTCTGTTACGCCCTGGGCGAGCAGCAGGCCGACGGTACGCGGATAGCGACGCCCGACGACGGCACCGCGGCGCTGACGGTCAGAAAGACGAGCTGACCGCTCTCCCCTCCCGCTCGCAGGAGGGGACTTACGGCTCGCCGGCGCCCCACAAGCGCTCGGCGCGCACCCAGCCCTTGCGCGTGCCCACCTTGAATTCGCACCATCGGGCCGCGCAGTTGCCGAGCGATCCGACCACACCTGGTTCGGCACGCCACAGCACGCGCGCGCCGGGCTCGGCCGCCGCGCGCAGCTCGGCGAGCCCGTCGCCGACCACGATTGCCCCACGCTCGAGGGTCAGAAACTGCTGCAGCATCCATCCGCGCGTTCCCTCGGGATCTTCGACCAGCCTCCACCCCTGCATTACGCGGACGACCTTCACCGGCAGGCCCTTGCGGCGATAGACCCAGTCGACCGGGAAATTTTCGCTCGGCCCGACGCGCATGTTGATCTCATCCTCGTCCAACGCGGCCCAGTAGGGCACCTCGCGGTCCTGCGCGGAGGCGGGCGCGGCAAAAAACACGGCGACAAGGAGAGCAATCGGGAAGCGCATTCGCTTACCCCTATCGCGGCAGCGCCCCCGACTTCAACCGCCAAGGCACCGCGCACGGAGTCTATTTTCGCGGCCGTGACGGATCGCTTGCCCGATCGGCTCCTCCTGTCCTACCGTCCCGCCGGGAAAGACCGCCGCCAGCGCGGTCCATGGGAGGACGGGATGCTTCGCAAATGCGCCTTCGGCGCGGCTCTGGCCGTGCTGCCGTGCAAAGCCTTCGCTCAGGCACCGGCAGCGGACAGCGGCGACACGGGATGGGTTCTCGCCTCGGCCGCGCTGGTGCTGCTGATGACGCTGCCCGGACTCGGGCTGTTCTACGGCGGGCTGGTTCGCGCCAAGAACTTGCTGTCGGTGCTGCTGCAGATCGGCGCGGTGGCGGGCGTCGCCTCGCTGCTGTGGATCGTGGCCGGCTACATGCTCGCGTTCGGCGAGGCGACCCACGGCTGGCTCGGCAGCGGCGTGCCGATGCTCGGCGGGCTCGGTGCGGTGCGCGAGGGGCTGACGATCCCCGAAAGCGCGTTCGCGATGTTCCAGCTGACGTTCGCCGCGATCACCCCCGCCCTGATGATCGGCGCCTGGGTCGATCGCGCGCGCTTCTCGTGGGTGGTCGTGTTCTGCGCGCTGTGGGGCCTGCTGGTCTACGCGCCGGTGGCACACTGGGTGTGGGGCGGCGGCTGGTTGGCGAAGCTGGGCACGCTCGACTTCGCCGGCGGCATCGTGGTCCACACCACCGCCGGCGTCTCGGCGCTGGTGATCGCGCTGCTGCTCGGCAAGCGCCAGGGCTTCCCCGGCCCCGCGCTGCTGCCGCACGCGCCGGGGCTGACGATGCTCGGGGCGATGCTGCTGTGGGTCGGCTGGTTCGGCTTCAACGGCGGCTCGGCGCTGGCGGCGAACGCCGGCGCGGGCTCGGCGATCATCAACACCCACGCAGCGGCGGCGACCGCGGCGCTGGTGTGGCTGGCGATCGAGCGGTACACCTTCGGCAAGCCCACCACCGTCGGCTTCGCCACCGGCGCGATCGCCGGGCTGGCGACGATCACCCCGGGCGCGGGGTTCGTCTCGCCGGGCGCGGCCATCGTGATCGGCGCGCTCGCTGCCGTGGTCTGCTATTTCGCGATCCAGCTGGTCAAGAACCGGCTCAAGATCGACGACTCGCTCGACGTGTTCGCGGTCCACGGAGTCGGCGGCATGCTCGGATCGCTGCTGCTGGCGCTGTTCCTGTCACCCGCGCTTGGCGGGACCGGCTATGCCGAGGGCATGGCCATGGGCTCGATGCTCGGCGCGCAGGCGCTCGGCGTCGCGGTGGTCGCGCTGTGGTCCGCGATCGCGACCGCCGTGTCGGCGCTGGCAATCTCGCGGGTTCTGCCGATGCGGGTCAGCGAAGACGACGAACGCCAGGGCCTCGACATCGCCAGCCACGGCGAGCGCGGCTGGGAGTTCGATTGACGGACCGCCCGGCCTAGCGAACGCCGCCGCCGCTGCCCGCGATCAGCAACGTC
>DATDLP010000388.1:0-2908 GCA_036519255.1 Croceibacterium sp. | reverse complement strand
CGATGTGCTCGAGCTTCACACGAGCTCGACCATCGACGGCACGGTCGATCTCGGCGAGGGTGACGACATCGTCGCGCTCGCCGGTGCCGGTCCGAACGTCGGCAAGGTCGCAACGACGCTCGGCGCCGAGCTCCTCTCGGTGACCAGCGGATCGTGGCGCGCGGAAGGATTGGTGTCGGCCTACGACACCGTGTCGATCGGCCAGGGTGCAACCCTGACCGTGGCCGAAAACGAGGAAGGCTCGCTCGCGATCGAGACCTCGGCGGTCCAGCTCGACGGTGTGCTCAATCTCGACCTCAGCGTCGACGAGATCGAGGGCGATTTCGGCACGACGCCGGTCACCGGGAGCGGCCAGCTGCACCTGGTCGGCACCGCCAAGGTCGAGCTGACCGACGCGACCGGCCTGCAGCACACCGGCGGCACGTTCGTCGACAACGGCGAGCTGCTGCTGGCCACCGAGTTCGGCGGCGACATCACCACGACCGGCGACGGCGTGTTCGAGCTCGGCGCGCTGGGCGACTTCACCGGCAACCTGGTCAACAACGGCACCTTCGTGTTCTCGCGCGAGGACGACTACAGCTTCACCGGCGACTTCAGCGGAACCGGCGCGTTGCAGAAGTACGGCGCCGGCACGCTGGCGTTCGACGGGCTCTATGCCTTCGTCGGCACCACCGAGATCCACGCGGGCCTGGTCAAGTTCACCGGCCAGCTGTCCGAGGACACCGAAGTCGATCTCAGCGAGGGCGGCACGCTCGACCTGTCCAATATCGCAGGCGGCCAGCAGACCATCGCCCAGCTCGAGGGTAGCGGCGGCACGCTGCAGCTCGGCCAGACCCAGCTGGTCGTCGAGCAGGAAGGCGACTCGGAGTTCTCGGGCGAGATCGAGGGCACCGGCACGATCCAGAAGGAAGGCGAAGGCGACCTCAAGCTGAACGGCGACGGGTCCGGCTTCACCGGCACCGGCGCGGTCGGCGGGGGCACGCTGTCGGTCAACGGCAACTTCGGCAACGCCAACTTCGTGGTCAACCAGGGCGGCACGCTGGGCGGCTCGGGCACCGTGGGCGACACCAGCGTCAACGGCGGCACGCTCGCTCCGGGCAACTCGATCGACACGCTGACCGTCAATGGGGACATCGCCTTCACTTCGGCCTCGGTGTTCGAGGTCGAGGTCAATGCCGCGGGCCAGGGCGACCGGGTCAACGCCACCGGGTCGGCCGACCTCGGCGGGGCGCGGGTGCAGGTGATCGCCGAGAACGGCACTTACCGTCCGATGACCGACTACACGATCCTGACGGCCGCCGGCGGTCTCGGCGGCACGACGTTCGCTTCGGTCACCGACAACCTCGCGTTCCTCGATCCGTCGCTGGTCTACTCGGCCAACGCGGTGACGCTGCGTCTCGTGCGCAATGACATCGATTTCGCCGCCTTCGGCACGACGGCCAACCAGGTCGCGATCGGCGGCCTGATCGAGAGCTACGGCTACGGCAACGCGCTGTACAACGAGACGCTGCTGCTGACCAACGGCACGGTGGCGCCGAGCTTCGCCAGCCTGACCGGTGAGGTCTATCCGGCGCACTCCGCGGCGCTGGTCGAGACGGCCGAAATGCTGCGCCGGCAGACCGCCGACGCCGCGCGGGGTGCCGAAGGCGCCTATCTCTGGGCCACCGGTCTCCACAACAGCGTCGACAGCGGCAGCGGGCCGGGAAGCATCGAGCTGACCGGACAGGGCGTCGCGGGCGGCTTCGGCTACGCCGCGGGCGGCTTCTCGGCCTCGGCCGGGCTGGGTCTGCTCGATCAGAACGGTGGCGGCGCGGACTTCGACGATGGCGAGGTCACCTTCGCCGTCGGCCGCCTGGCCTACGACTGGATGTCCGGCCTGTCGGTCAGCGCGGGCGTGCAGCTCGGCTGGGCCGAGGGCGACACCCGCCGCCAGACCGCGCTCGGCGCGATCAACCAGGCGGTCAGCGGCCAGATCGAAGGCGACTACCTGCAGGTGTTCGGCGAGGTCGCCTATCGCCTGGCAGTCGGCGGCGGGATGGAGCTCGAGCCGTTCGCGGGCCTCAGCCACGTGGCGCTCGATCTCGACGGCGTGACCGAAACCGGCGCGGCCACCGCGCTGGCGATCGCGCCGATCGAGCGCGACGTGACCTTCGCCGACGTCGGCCTGCGGCTGTCGGGCGATGTCGGCTCGGGAGTCCGCCCGTTCGCGGCAGCCGCCTACCGCCACGCCTGGGGCGATCGCGCCTCGGTCGCCACGGTCGGCTTCGCCGCCACCGCGGGCACCGTGGCCATCGGCGCCGTGCCGCTCGCCGAGAGCTCGGCCGAGCTTTCGGCCGGGCTGAGCGTCACCAGTGGCACGGTCGATTTCGAAGTGGGCTACGATGGCAGCTTCTCGAACACGTTCGAGGGCCACGGCCTCCACGCCGGGATCAAGGTTCGCTTCTAAACGCTGCCAAAAAGAGAAACGAGGCCCCGCCTGGCATCGCGCCAGGCGGGGCCTTTTTTTGTCTGGTGTCGGCCGATAACACTTCGAACAAATGGCCCGCTTTCGATCCCGAGGCGGACATCGTTGAGTTCGCTCCTGCCTTACCGGAAGCCTCAGGCGAGAAGCGGTCATGGGATGAGCGGATCGCACGGCGAACCTTGAGCGAGTCTCCAATTCAGGACTCTTTGCCAGCGAAATCAGGAGTCGCCCCCATGGCCCGGCGGATTGCGGCGGCTAGCCTGCGGCGACTCTCGAGGACACCTCCAGGCCACGCCGCTTCCAGGGAAAAATCGCGCTCGATATCCGCAACTCGGAGCCGGACTGGCCCGCGTTCCTGGCTGACAAGGCGCCCGAGGGGGCGCCCAACGTGCTGGTCATCCTCTACGACGATACCGGGCAGGCGGCATGGTCGCCCTACGGCGG
>DATDLP010000387.1:0-3596 GCA_036519255.1 Croceibacterium sp. | reverse complement strand
ACGAGAATGTGGCGAATGCGGTTGTCGGAGAATAGCTCGTCATAGATCGGCAGGACGGCGCCGCCCGGGTAGCCGAACACGAATTCGACGCCCTGACGGACCAGGCTTTCGATCAATATCGCAGCGCCGCTGCGTTCTTCGGGCACGTTATGTCCTTCCTTCAAAAAACGGACCCGGCGCGATTGCCTCGCGCCGGGCCGCTCCTCTCCAGTCCGTGAGCGGGCCGGGCCCGCGTTCGAAAGGCCGGGTAGGCGACATGAAATGTCATGTCAACCCCAAATATCGGAATAAAGTTTCAAACAAGTTGCTTCTGTCGTAATTTTGCGTCACTGCCCTTGGCCAATGTTCCGGCGGCTGACGGCGGAACCAGGTGTACTGGCGCTTCGCGTAGTTGCGCGTCGCCTGCTGGCCGCGCACCAGGGCCTCGTCGGGCGGCCATTCTCCGCGGATCAGTCCGGCGATCTCGGGCACGCCGATCGCGCGCATGACCGGCAACGCCGGGTCGAGCTTGCGTGCGAGCAGGGTTTCGACTTCGTCTTTCGCTCCCTCGTCGAGCATCCGCGCGAACCGCAGGTCGCAACGGCGGTAGAGCCAGTCGCGATCGGGCAGCAGAATCGCTGGGAACACTGCGACGACGTCGCCGATGCCGCCCTCGCGCCGCGCCTGCCAGTGCGCGAGCGGGTGGCCGGTCGAGCGGACCACCTCGAGCGCGCGGGCGACCCGCGTGGTGTCGGCGGCATTGAGCACGGCGGCGCGATCGGGGTCCTCGGTCTGCAGCGCGCGATAGGTCTCGGCCACGGGCAGGGCGCGCACGGTTTCGCGCACCGCGGGATCGATCGGCGGGACCGGCGCGATGCCGTCGAGCAGCGTCCGCAAGTAGAGCCCGGTGCCGCCGACGAGGATCGGCACCGCGCCCTCGGCATGCAGTGCCGCGATCTCGTGCTTGGCTGCGGTCGCCCAGTCTGCGGCCGAGCAGGCGTCCGCACCGTCCCACGCGCCGAACAGGCGGTGCTCGATACCGCGCATGTCGGCCTCGGTCGGGCGGGCGCTGAGCACGCGCAGGTCGCGATAGACTTGTGCGCTGTCGGCGTTGAGCACCACTCCGCGTTTGCCGCGCCGGCCGAGCTTGAGCGCCAGGTCGACCGCCAGATCGCTCTTGCCGCTCGCGGTCGGCCCTGCAATGAGCGCGACCGCCTCAAGACCCGGAGATTGCCCGTTGCTCATCGCGCGGCTGATAGCAGACCCCGCCACCCTGGAAACGCATCTCGACGCGGCCAGCGCGGCGCTCGCCGCGCGCGGGCTGCCGGTCGCCTCGGCGGCGATGCTCGATGCGTGCAGCGAGGTGCTGCAGATTTCCACGCCGGGCGACGACCTGGCGGGCTTGCGCGAGGAGCTCGACCGCCATTTCGCACCGTCGGACGCGCTGATCGCGCGCGACGATTTCCCGCTGCCGCGGCTGTTCGTGTCGGACATGGACTCGACCATGATCGGCCAGGAATGCATCGACGAGCTGGCCGACTTCGCCGGGATCAAGGAGCGCATCGCCGCGATCACCGAGCGCGCGATGCAGGGCGAGCTCGATTTCGAATCCGCGCTGCGCGAGCGGGTCGGCTTGCTTGCCGGGCTCGAGGAAGCAGCGATCGAGACCTGCCTCACCGAGCGGATCCGCCCGATGCCCGGCGCGCGGACGCTGGTCGCGACGTTGAAGCACCACGGCTGCCGCACGGTGCTGGTCACCGGCGGGTTCCATCACTTCGCCGATCCGGTGGCCGAGAACCTCGGTTTCGAGCGCGTGGTGGCGAACCGCTTCGCGGTCGAGAGCGCCCGGCTCAGCGGCGCGCTCGCGGGCGCGATCATGGATTCGGACGGCAAGGAGCGCGTGCTGCGCGAGGAGCTGGCTCGGCTCGGCGACGACGCGGCGAGCCTCGCGACCGGCGACGGAGCCAACGACGTGCCGATGCTCGCGGCGGCGACCTACGGCGTGGCCTATCATGCCAAGCCGAAGGCGCGGGCGGCCGCCAACGGCTGGATCGACCGCGGCGACCTGACCGCGATTCTCAAGCTGCTGGGGATTCCCGAGCGCGAGTGGGTGGTGCGGTAATCTTCGTTTCGGGGAGGATCAGGCGGGCAACGCCTCGGTCGACCGCCCCTTCATCGGCTCCCACTTCCACCGCGCCAGGCAGCGCCAGGCCCATTCGAACGGCCCGAAGCGGAACCGGTCGAGCCACCATTTCGACCACAGCAGCATGACCGCCCACACCAGCGGCACGATCAGCCAGGCCTCGCCGCGCGACAGCTCGCCGAACAGGCCGAAGCCGAACCCGTAGAACAGCACCGTGCCGATCAGCGTCGCGCCAAGGTAGTTGGTGAACGCGGCGCGCCCCACCGCGGCGAAGCGGTCGGCGATCGCACCCGGCCGGATCACCAGCATGATCAGCGCGCAGTAGCCGATCGCCGAGAGCGGATGCATCGGCGTGACGTAGATCTGATCCCAGGGGAAATAGGTCAGCGGCGCGAAGTCGGCTTCGAGAATCCGCCACGCGCCATAGCCGAACAGTGCGAGGCTCGTGCCCACCAGCACGCCGGCGATGAGCGCGTATCGCGCGCGGCTCCAACTGCCGGTCAGGAAGCCGCTCTTGTAGCCCGCCATGCCGAGCAGCATCAGCCCCAGCGTCTCGAGTCCGTAACCCGGTACCGAGTTGAACGGGCGCCAGGCCTGGTGCTCGACCGTCGCCCTGACGTGCGCCGGGATCGAGGCGTGCGCGGCCTTCTCCCCGGCGAGGTCCTTCGCGCTGGGGGTCAAACCCGCCAGCTCCTCCTCGAGCGACGCGCGCTGTTCGGGGGTCGCGGTGGGCGCGGCCTTGGCCTCGAAGCGGGCAATCTCCTGCATGCCTTCGGAGATGTCGGGCACGTACATGAGGCCGAGCGCGAGCACCGCTGACAGCAGCAGCCACTTCACCGGCAGCCGCCAGAACAGGAACGCAACCATCCCCACCAGCGCGTAATTGGCGAGGATGTCGCCCCACCACAGCAGATAGAAGTGCGCGAGGCCGAACAGCAGCAGCACGACCATCCGCGCGTAGTGGACCTGCCACTCGGATTTGCCCGCCGCGATCGCCCGCTCGATCACCAGCACCATCGATGCCCCGAACAGGATCGAGAACATCGAGCGGAACTTGCCGTCGACCACGATGAAGTTCGCCGCCCACATGATCCGGTCGCCGAGGCTGTCGAAGCCGTAAGCCGGCGGGTAGAAATAGGCCTGCTCGATCATCGCCATGCCGACGACGTTGACCGAGAAGATCCCCATCACCGCGATGCCGCGGATCACGTCGAGCGATAGAATGCGGTCGGCCGCTGCAGAAGTCGTCGCCATCCCAGTCCCCTTCCTGCAACGACGCTAGCCCAGCGCGCCGGCAAAGCGCGAGAGGGCGCAACGTCGTTTGACGATTTCAGTTGAAACTTGGTCGGACTTTGAAGGCTCGGGACGCGAACCAGGCGATCGGCAGGCCGACAAGGATGCAGTGCGCGAACAGCTGGCGCGCGATCGCCATGGGCTCGCTCGGCGTGGTGTAGCTGTCCCACCTGAGCGGCAT
>DATDLP010000386.1:0-12117 GCA_036519255.1 Croceibacterium sp. | reverse complement strand
ATCAACGCCCCGCCGTCGGGCAGCGCTTCGCGGAACTCGTCCGCGCGCTCGGTGATCAGCGCCCCAGGGTTTATCGGGCCCATGCCTGCATCCGGCGCAGCACGTCGTGCCGCACGTTGGCCCAGAACAGCGGCACGTCGTAGACGTGGTAGTTGTTGCCCGGCAACACGTAAGGGCCGAGCTCGGGCGGATCGCCGATCAGCAGCAACCCGCGCGCGTCGCATTTCGCGGGCACCGCGCCGGCGACCAGTTCGCCGCCGCTCAGGTCGTCGTTCGGCACCAGCGTGCCGAGGTTGGCCGCGGCCGGCGTCTCGCCGCCCAGCGTGCCGCTCACCGGATTGACGCACAGCACCGGGTCGTCGCCGCGCACCGCGCCGTCGAACCCGCGCGAAGCGCGGTACTGGTCGAGCCATTCGCCCGGTTCTGCCGGCTCGGCGAAGCTCGACCAGCTCATCAGGCACCCGGCCTGGTCCGGCGCCTCGCACGCCGGTAGCCCGAGCGCCGGCAGGTCGTGCGCGCGCGAGATCGGCCAGCCGATCGCGTAGGCGAGGGCGATTCGCTGCTGCAGCGGCGTCCCCGCGATCCGCTCGCGCAGCAGCCGCACGAGGTGTGCCGCGCCCTGGCTATGCCCGGCGAGCACGATCGGGACGTCCGCGCCGACCTGGCCGACGAAATAATCGAACGCCTGCTCGACGTCGCGGTACGCCGCGTCGATCGCCTGCTGCCCCTCGGGCGCGTCGGTCAGGAATGCGCCGAAGGTGGCCTGGCGATAGCGCGGGGCCCAGATCGCGCTGGCCGGAGCGAACGGGCTCGCCAGCCCGCGCAGGAAGGTCCGCGCGCGGGTCCGCGACTGTTCGTCGTCGAGCGGGGCGTTCCACCGGGCGCGCTCGAGGTAGCTTGTCGGATGGACGAAGAACACCGCGAAAGGCGGCACGTCGGCGGGGGTCGGCGGTGCGCCGGGCGGTTGCCAGCGCGCCGGATCGCTCGCCCGCGCGAGGCCGGGGCGCGAGAGCCACATCGCCGGGTCGGCGTAGGCGTTATCGGCCAGGCTCGCCTGCTCGGCGAAGGGATTCGAGGGGACGAACGCGATCTCGGCCAGCGACCCGTCGTCCAGCCTGAGCGCGAAAAGCGCGGCCAGGAACAGAACGATCAGCGCGGCTATGAAATAGAGGAACTTGCGTGCCATCGGCCTTCACGCGGCGTGGAAACGCCGATCGTCCTTCTCGCTTTCCTCGGCGCGCCGCTCGAGCGCGACCTTGATCATCGCCAGCAGAGGGTCGGCCAGGAACAATCCGAGAATGCCGAACAGCACGCCCATGATCAGCTGGGCCGCAAGCACCAGGGCCGGCGCGAGGTCCACGGTCTTCTTCGCGATCAACGGGATCACGACGTAGCCGTCGAAGGTCTGCACGAGGAAGTACACCAGGATCGTGTACAACCCCATCTCGGTCCCGCCGGAGAAGCCCACCAGCACCATCAGCGCGCCCGCGATCAGCGCTCCGAGATTGGGAATGAACGCGAGCAGCCCGGTCAGGATCCCGAGCAACGCGGCCATCGGCACGCCGTAGACCGACAGCATGACCCACGTGAACAGTCCCTCGAACACCATCCCGACGAGGCGCCCGGCCATCAGCCGCCGCATCGTCGCGCCCATGCGGGCCGCGGTCACGTAGAAGTCCTCGCGCTGCTCGGGCGAGAGCATCCAGGCGATGCCACGCTCGTAGAGCCTCGGCTCGAGCGCGACGTAGATGCCGATGATCACGATCAGAAACAGCGTGCTGAACGCCCCGAGCACCCCGCCGACCGCCCGAGTGACCATGCCGACACCGCTGAGCAGCTGCCCGGCAATCCCTTGCACGTCGCCGGTGTCGATCGCGAAGCCCTGGGTGTCGAGCCAGGCGATGAACCGGGTCGCCTGAAGCGTGACGATCTCGGGCAGCTGCGCGGCTTCGCGCGAGATCTGCGAGCCGGCGAACTGGCCGAGCCAGACGAAGAACAGCACCGTCAGCAGGATGACGATACCGAGCCGCCAGCCGCGCCCGATCTTGAGCACCCGGCCGATCAGCCGCGCGCCGCCGTCGAGCATCGCGGCGAAGACCATCGCCCCGAAGATCACCAGCAGCGCCTGCGAGATGTATACCGCGAGGATCGTCAGCCCGACGACCATGACCCACACCATTGCGCGCTTGGCCTCGAAGCGCAGCGCCGGGTTGGCGATCACGGTCGGGCTGGCGCGGTTGTCCTCGCCTTTGCTTTCGGTCGCCTCGGCGCTCTCAGTCTCCGCCATTCGCCTGCCCACCCCCGCGTATTTCGGGGCGCAGACTGGTCCATGCGCGCTCGCCGCGCAACGACGAGAACCAGGTCATCGGATTCCACGTCGTGCTGCCGTCGAGCGAGAACGTGGTGAACTCGGCGCGCCCGCCGATGTTGGCGATCGGCACCGGGCCGCCGAGCCCGTTGCCGTATGGTGCGGCTTCGGCGCGGCTGTCGGCCGAATGGTCGCGGTTGTCGCCCATCAGGAACACGTGCCCCTCGGGCACCTCGATCTCGTCCATGTTGTCGAGATACTGCCGCATGTGATCGATGATCAGGTAGCTGGCGCCGTTGGGCAGCGTCTCGCGGAACGTCGGCGGCTCGTAGACCTGGGTCCCGTCGGACAGGCGCTTGCGGAACTGCTCGAAGTCGCCGAGGCACCGTAGCCCGCCGTCGCAGATATGCTGATCGACCGGGATACGCACCGGCGGCTCGTTCACCTGCGGCACCGGCTCGCCGTTGAGCACGATCTGCCCGTTGACCACCGCGATGCGGTCGCCCGGCAGCGCGATGACGCGCTTGATGTAGTCCTCGTCCTTGTCCGGCGGGACGGCGATGACGATGTCGCCGTACTCGGGCGTGGCAGGAGCGATTCGCCAATCGCTGCGCGGCAGCAGGTGGAACGAGGCCGAGACCCAGCTCCAGCCGAACGGATATTTGCTCACCACCAGCCGGTCGCCGACCAGCAGGTTGGGCACCATCGACGCGCTGGGAATGAAGAACGGCTTGGCGACCAGCGAATGGAACGCCAGCACGCCGAGCAGCATCAGCGCGAGGCCGCGAATCTCGGCCAGCCAGTCGACCTTGGGTTTGGCCGGGGTCTCCTGCTCGGGCGTGGGATCGATGGGCTGTTCGTTCACAGTGGTCGTGCCGGGGAGAGGGCTCATGCTGGGCGGGCTTCGATGACGACGAATGCCTGTGCCCAGGGATGATCGTCGGTGAGGGTCAGGTGCACGTGTGCCACATGGCCTTCGGGCGTGAGTTCCGCAAGCCGCTTCGCAGCGCCGTTCTCGAGCCGCAGCGTCGGTGCCCCCGACGGCAGGTTCACCACGCCGATGTCCTTCATGTACACACCCTGGAAGAATCCGGTACCGACGGCCTTGGAGAACGCTTCCTTGGCGGCGAACCGCTTGGCGTAAGTCCCCGCACGGGTGAACGGCCGTTTGGCCGCCTTGGCCCGCTCGATCGCGGTGAAGCAGCGCAGCTCGAACCGCTCGCCGTGGCGGTCGAGCGCCGCCTGGATGCGCTCGATGTTGCACAAGTCGGAGCCCATGCCGATGATCACAGGCGTCCTCCCCGAAGGGGGGAAGGGGACCATCCGCAGGATGGAGGAGGGGCGCTCTGGAAATAGCGCAACCTCGCCAGGTAGTGACAACCCGAGGGTGCCCCTCCACCCTCCGCTGCCCCTCCGGGGCGGTTTATCCCGAACGACGCCGCAAGCGGTGTCGAGGGGCGGGCGGTCCCCCCGGTTCCGGGGAGAATCACCGCGCCGCGTCCATCAGTTCCCGCATCCGCCGCACCGCAGCCTCCAGCCCGACGAACACCGCCTCGCCGACCAGGTAGTGCCCGATGTTGAGCTCGGCCAGTTGCGGAATCGCCGCGATCGGCTGGACATTGTCATAGGTCAGCCCGTGCCCGGCATGCGGCTCGATTCCGTTCTTCGCCGCGAGCGCAGCCATGTCGGCGACCTTGCGTAGCTCGACCGAGACCTGCTCGCCCTCGGCATGCGCGTATTCGCCGGTGTGGAACTCGACCACCGGCGCGCCGAGCCGCAGCGCGGCGTCGAGCTGGCGCTCGTCGGGGGCGATGAACAGGCTCACGCGAATCCCGGCGTCGAGCAGCCGCGAGACCACCGGCTGCAGGTGGTTGTGCTGCCCGGCAGCGTCGAGCCCGCCTTCGGTCGTACGCTCCTCGCGCTTCTCGGGCACGATGCACGCGGCGTGCGGCATGTGCCGCAAGGCGATCTCGACCATCTCGTCGGTCGCCGCCATCTCGAGGTTGAGCGGCAGGTCGGTCGCCTCCTGGATACGCCGCAGATCCTCGTCGCGGATGTGCCGCCGGTCCTCGCGCAGATGCGCGGTGATGCCGTCGCCGCCGACCCGCGCGACGATCTCGGCCGCGCGCACCGGATCGGGATGATCGCCGCCGCGCGCGTTCCTGATCGTCGCGACGTGATCGATGTTGACGCCGAGGCGCAGCCGCGGCTGCACTAGTTGCGGCTTCCCGGCTTGATCGCCGGTTTCGCCGCCAGCTCGGGCGGCAGCTCGTCCTCGGCGTAAGTCGGGAAGTTGATCGTCACCAGCGCATGGAACGGCACGCCCATGTCGACCGCCCCGCCGGTGCGGTCGACCAGCGCCGCCGCGGCGATCACCTCGCCGCCGGCGTCGGCGATCGTCCTGATCGCCTCGCGGCTCGACAGGCCGGTGGTGACCACGTCCTCGACCATCAGCACCTTCTCTCCCTCGGCGATCGTGAATCCGCGGCGCAGCTCGAACGTGCCCGTGGGCCGCTCGACGAAGATCGCCTCGACTCCCAGCGCGCGACCCATCTCGTGGCCGACGATTACGCCGCCCATCGCGGGGGACACGACCTTCTGGATCTGTCCCCGCAGCTCGCGCGGCAGCTTCTGGGCCAGCGCGAAGGCCAGCCGGCCGGCCCGCTCGGGGCTCATCAACACGCGCGCGCATTGCAGGTAATGCGCGCTATGGCGGCCCGACGAGAGCAGGAAATGCCCTTCGAGCAGCGCTTGGCTGGCGCGGAATTCGGCGAGAACCTCGTCTTCGGTCATGTTCGGGAAGCGGCCTTTCGATCCAGTCCGACGGCAAAGGGCGGCGCGGCCTGACCCCGTTGCGAGCCTGTCGAAAATTCTCCCTAGAAGCGCTTGAGGCATGCGGCAAGCGGGCGTATAGGCCCCGCCAATCCGGCCCTTCCACGGGGCTGCACGGCCATGCGCGCCCAAGACAGAACGGAAGCGGCAGACAAATGAATCTCGGCGATATCGCCCGCAAGCGGTTGCATCTCCTCACTTTCGTCATCGCTGGCCTTGCCACTTTCGCGACCCCGCAGGTCGCGTTGGCCGCCCCGAGCGCGGCGCCGACCGCGGCAGCCGTCGCCAGCGTGGCCGACACCGCTTCGCCCAACGTGGCCGACGAGACGGCGCCGGCCGCGGCGGCTGCCGAGGGCTCGACCGCGCAAGCCGCGCCGGCCGACACGCCCGGCTACACCCCGCTCGGCCCGGACATGATCAAGGGCCAGCCCGAGGCCGGCGCCTATGGCTTCCAACCGCAGTTCACCGAAGACGGCGAGGACGCGTTGTGGATCCACAACATCGTGCTGCTGCCGATCATCACCGCGATCAGCCTGTTCGTGCTGGCGCTGCTGCTGGTGGTCGTCGTGCGCTACAACCGCAAGGCCAACCCGACGCCGTCGAAGAACAGCCATAATACGGTGATCGAGGTCATCTGGACGGTTGTTCCCGCGGTGATTCTCGCGATCATCGCGATCCCGTCGATCTCGCTCATCGCGGACCAGTTCGAGACCCCGCCGAAGGACGCCGTGACCGTCAAGGTCACCGGCTACCAGTGGTACTGGGGCTACGGCTATCCCGACAACGGCGGGTTCGAGGTGATCTCGAACATGCTGCCCGAGGAAGAGGCACACGCCCGCGGCGAGCCGTCGCACCTCGCGGCCGACAACCGCATGGTCGTGCCGGTCGGCGAGCCGTTGCGCATCCAGGTCGTCGGCGCGGACGTGATCCACGCGTTCGGCATTCCGTCGCTGTGGTTCAAGATCGACGCGGTGCCCGGTAAGATCAGCGAGCGGCTGCTGACGATCAAGGAGCCGGGCATCTACTACGGCCAGTGCATGGAACTGTGCGGCGCCCGCCACGGCTACATGCCGATCGCGATCGAAGCGGTCCCGCGGCCGCAGTTCGAGGCGTGGATCCGCTCGAAGGGCGGCACGCTCGGCGGCGAAGAGGCGGCTGCCGCCGCTCCGGCCGCTGCGCCTGCGCAGGAACCCGAATCTGCGGTCGAGGGCGCTCCCGGCGCCGGTGCGGCGCCGGCCGGCGAGGCTGCGCCCGCCGCCGAAGCCCCGGCCGCCTGAACCAAGAATTCTGACCCAAGGTATCTGATACGATGGCCACTACCGCCGACCACTTCCAGGCCCACGCTGACGGGCATCACCACGATGCCGATCACAAGCCGGGATTCTTCGCCCGCTGGTTCATGTCCACGAACCACAAGGACATCGGCACGCTGTACCTGATCTTCGCGATCATGGCCGGCATCATCGGTGGCGCGATCTCGGGCCTGATGCGCTGGGAGCTGGCGGAGCCGGGCCTGCAGGTCATGGGTCAGGTGGCGAACTTCCTCAACGGCGGCACTGCGGACTTCGACGTCCAGGCGCACACCTGGAACGTGCTGATCACCGCGCACGGCCTGATCATGGTGTTCTTCATGGTCATGCCGGCGATGATCGGCGGGTTCGGCAACTGGTTCGTGCCGCTGATGATCGGCGCGCCGGACATGGCCTTCCCGCGCATGAACAACATCAGCTTCTGGCTGACGGTCGCCGGTTTCACCTCGCTGATGCTGTCGAGCTTCTTCCCCGGCGGCACCGGCATGGGCGCGGGCGTCGGCTGGACGGTCTACGCGCCGCTGTCGACCTCGGGCTCGGTCGGCCCGGCGGTCGATTTCGGCATCTTCTCGCTGCACCTCGCGGGCGCGGCGTCGATCATGGGCGCGATCAACTTCATCACCACGATCTTCAACATGCGCGCGCCGGGCATGACGCTGCACCGCATGCCGCTGTTCGTGTGGTCGATCCTGGTCACGGCGTTCCTGCTGCTGCTGGCGCTGCCGGTGCTCGCCGCGGCGATCACCATGCTGATCACCGACCGCAACTTCGGCACGACGTTCTTCGACGCCTCGGGCGGCGGTGATCCGGTGCTGTACCAGCACCTGTTCTGGTTCTTCGGCCACCCCGAGGTCTACATCATGATCCTGCCGGGCTTCGGCATGATCAGCCAGATCGTCGCGACGTTCAGCCGCAAGCCGGTGTTCGGCTACCTCGGCATGGCCTACGCCATGGTCGCGATCGGCGTGGTCGGGTTCATCGTCTGGGCGCACCACATGTTCACCACCGGGATGGACGTGAACACCAAGATGTACTTCACCGCGGCGACGATGGTGATCGCGGTGCCGACCGGCATCAAGATCTTCTCGTGGATCGCGACGATGTGGGGCGGCAGCCTCGAGTTCAAGTCGCCGATGGTCTGGGCGCTGGGCTTCATCTTCCTGTTCACCGTCGGCGGCGTGACCGGCGTGGTGCTCGCCAACGGCGGCATCGACGACAATCTGCACGACACCTACTACGTGGTGGCACACTTCCACTACGTGCTGTCGATGGGCGCGGTGTTCTCGCTGTTCGCCGGCTTCTACTACTGGTTCCCGAAGATGAGCGGCCGGATGCATTCCGAGCTGCTGTCGCACCTGCACTTCTGGGGCTTCTTCATCGGCGTGAACGTGATCTTCTTCCCGCAGCACTTCCTCGGGATGCAGGGCGTGGCACGCCGCTACCCGGACTACACCGAGGCGTTCGAGTACTGGAACCACATCTCGTCGCTCGGCTACATCATCATGGCCGCCTCGATGGTGCTGTTCTTCGTCAACCTGATCTACGCCTACACCGCGGGCAAGAAGGCGCCGGCGAACTACTGGGGCGAGGGCGCGACGACGCTCGAGTGGTCGCTGTCGAGCCCGCCGCCGTTCCACCAGTTCGAGACGCTGCCGGTGATCGAGGACCACCACTCGCACCACGACGCGATCGGTCCGAACACGGGCGAGCGCGCGCACTGATAAGCTCCCCTCCCGCTTGCGGGAGGGGCCGGGGGTGGGCCAGTTATGAATCGCGGTGTGTCCGGCCCCGGGCACACCCACCCCTACCCCTCCCGCCAGCGGGAGGGGAAAAGAGCGCCTAGATGACCGCCACCGCTGCCCAGACCCAGACGCTCCCTGCCGAATGGCGCGATTTCTTCGCGCTGACCAAGCCGCGCGTGATGAGCCTGGTGGTGTTCACCGGCCTGTGCGGCCTGCTTGCCGCGCCGGGCCACATCCATCCGGTGATCGGCTTCACCGCGGTGCTGTGCATCGCGCTCGGCGCTGGCGGGGCCGGCGCGCTCAACATGTGGTGGGAAGCCGACATCGACGCCATGATGAAGCGCACCGCCAAGCGGCCGCTGCCGGGCGGGCGGTTGCGGCGGACCGACGCGCGCGACTTCGGTATCGTGCTGTCGGTCGCCTCGGTGCTGATCCTGGGGCTGGCGGTGCACTGGCTGGCGGCGTCGATCCTGGCCGCGTCGATCCTGTACTACGCGGTGATCTACACGATCTGGCTCAAGCCGCGCACGCCGCAGAACATCGTCATCGGCGGCGGCGCCGGAGCGTTCCCGCCGCTGATCGGCTGGGTCGCGGTGACCGGCGAGATCACGCTGATGCCGGTGCTGCTGTTCGCAATCATCTTCATGTGGACCCCGCCGCACTTCTGGGCGCTCGCACTGTTCGTGAAGACCGACTACGCCAAGGCCGGCATCCCGATGCTGCCCGTGGTCGCGGGCGAGGTCGCGACGCGCAGGCAGATCCTCGCCTATGCGCTCGTCCTGCTTCCCGTGAGCATCGCGCCGTACTGGATCGGCGGCACCGGCGCGATCTACGCGATCGCGGCCACGGCGCTCTCGCTGCTGTTCGTGGCCCTCTGTATCCCCGTGTTCACGCGCCGCAGCGCGGAAAACGACCCGATGAAGCCCGAGAAGCGGCTGTTCGGCTATTCGGTGCTGTACCTGTTCGCGCTGTTCGCCGCGCTGGTTGCGGACCGCCTGATCCTCGGGCAGGGTGCCTTCGCATGACCCCCGAAGAGGAAGAGCAGTTCAAGAAGGCCCGCCGCGGGCGCAACATCGCGCTGGCGCTGGTGCTCGGTGCGCTGGTGGTGCTGTTCTACGCGATCACCATCGTCAAGACCGGGGTCGTCGAGTGATGGCTGCCCTCGCGCTCGAGCAGAAGAATCGCAGCGTCGGCCTGATCGCGCTGCTGGTTGCGGTGGCGATGCTCGGGCTCGGCTATGCGTCGGTCCCGCTCTACCGCCTGTTCTGCCAGGTCACCGGCTTCGGCGGCACGACCCAGCGCGCGACCGAGGCGGAGGCGACCGTGGCCGGCCAGGCGCTCAGCGCCGGCGCGCCGACGATCTCGATCCGCTTCGACGCCAACGTCGACCGCACGCTGCCGTGGACCTTCCGTCCGCGCCAGGTGACCGACACCGTGCAGATCGGCCAGCGCGACATGGCGATCTTCGAGGCGCGCAACAATTCGGCCCGCTCGATCACCGGAACCGCCAGCTTCAACGTCGAGCCCGACCAGGCCGGCAAGTACTTCAACAAGATCCAGTGCTTCTGCTTCACCGAGCAGACCCTCAAGCCGGGGCAGCAGGTCACCATGCCGGTGCTCTACTTCGTCGATCCGAAAGCGCTCGACGATCCCGACATGAAGGGGGTCCAGCAGATCACCCTCAGCTACACGTTCCATGAGACGAAATAGCCTCGTCCCACCCTCTGGACCAACCGTACGGGCCGCATTAAGGGCCGCCGCAAGCAAGGATCAGGAAACACCCATGGCCGGCGCCAAGAACCACGAATACCACATCCTGCCGCCCGACATCTGGCCGCTCATCGGCTCGGCGTCGGCGCTGACCTTCACCAGCGGCATGGTGCTCTACATGCACGACCTGCCGAGCCACTGGCTGGTGCTCGGGCTCGGCGTGGCCGGCCTGATCGCCACGTTCTTCGCGTGGTTCTCCAACGTCGTGAAGGAAGCGCAGGCCGGCGATCACACGCCGGTGGTGCAGCTGCACCTGCGCTACGGCATGATCCTGTTCATCGCTTCCGAAGTGATGTTCTTCGTCGGCTGGTTCTGGTCGTGGTTCGATTTCTCGCTGTTCCCGAACGAACTCACCGAAGTCGTCGGCGGGCAGTTCCCGCCCAAGGCGATCGAAGCGGTGATGGATCCGTTCGCGCTGCCGCTGCTCAACACGCTGATCCTGCTGTGCTCGGGCACCACGGTCACCTGGGCGCACCACTCGCTGATCCACGGCGATCGCGAAGGGCTCAAGAAGGGGCTGTGGCTGACGATCGCGCTCGGCGCGCTGTTCACCAGCATCCAGGCTTACGAGTACATGCACGCGCCGTTCGGCTTCGGCGGCAACACCTACAGCTCGGCGTTCTACATGGCGACCGGGTTCCACGGGTTCCACGTGCTGGTCGGCACGATCTTCCTGATCGTCTGCCTGCGCCGCACCTACCTCGGCCACTTCACCCCGCGCCAGCACTTCGGGTTCGAGGCCGCTGCGTGGTACTGGCACTTCGTCGACGTGGTGTGGCTGTTCCTGTTCGTGGTCGTCTACGTCTGGGGCGGCTGGGGCGCCGAATACCACTAGGCGGCGATGGCCAGTCAGTCGGACCTTGCGAAAGGGCAGCCCGGCATCGCCGCGGCTGCCCTTTCCGTTTGCGCGCCATGACCCGCAAGCTGCCCGTCCTGCCCACGCTCGTCGTCGCTGCGGCCATCGCGGCGATGCTCGCGCTCGGCGTGTGGCAGCTGCGCCGCGCCGAGTGGAAGGCCGCGCTGCTCGCGCGCTACGAGCAGGCGCAGGCCATGTCCGCCAACGTTCCGTGGCCGCGCGACGCGGCGTCGCTCGAGCAGGCGCTGTTCCGCTGGAGCCAGTTCGAATGCCGCGAGGTGCACGGCATCCGCACCACCGCGGCGACCAACGCCGCCGGTGAATCCGGGGTGGCGCAAGTCGCCCGGTGCGAGATCGACGGCGGCGGCGAGGCCGAGGTCGCGCTCGGCTGGTCCACACCGACGCAGCAGATCGATTGGGACGGCGGCAGGGTCAGCGGGATCATCGGTCCCGGCGGGACCTTCGGCGGCACGCTCCACGCCTCGCCGCCCGCTCCCGGCCTCGCGCCGCTCGCCCCGCCCGATCCGGCGGACCTGCCGAACAATCACCTCGCCTATGCCGGCCAGTGGTTCTTCTTCGCCCTGACCGCGCTGGTGATCTATGTGCTCGCGTTGCGCCGGCGCGGGAGCCGGCCAGGCCGCTGAGCCCGCGGCCGATAGCCGGACTTCGCATGCGTTTAGGCGAATCCGGTGGCATTGCCCGCCGGCGAACCTATCTCGGCCTCAGCCTGTTCTCGGAGTATCGCATGATCGTTCCCAAAGAGGGTGAGGCCCTCCGGTGGATACTCAAGTCCGGCTGGAAGGGCCTCTGTCCCCGCTGCGGCAAGGGCCACATGTTCCAGTCGTGGCTCAAGATCGCGGACCGCTGCGACAGCTGCGGGCTCGACTACCGCTTCGCCGCGCCCGACGACGGGCCGGCGTTCTTCTCGCTCTGCCTCGTGGCGCTGCCGCTGATCTTCGTGGTCGTGTGGCTGCAGGTCGCGTTCGAGCCGCCGTTCTGGGTCCACCTGCTGACCTCGTTCCCGCTGATGGCGGCCGGCTGCGTGCTGCCGCTGCGCCCGATCAAGGGCTGGCTGGTCGCCTCGCAATACGTCAACAAGAGCCAGGAGGCCGGCACCGAGGCGCTGTGGGCCCAACTGCATAGCGAGCGCGATCCGGAGTAATCCACGCGGCGAGGCTGCGGAACCTCGCGCGCCGCTGCGGGTTCAGCCGCCGTGTTCGACCATACAGGCATCGTCGTTTCCGACCTCGGCCGCGCGCGGCGATTCTACGATGCCGTTGCGGCAGCGCTCGGCCTGGC
>DATDLP010000385.1:0-2330 GCA_036519255.1 Croceibacterium sp. | reverse complement strand
CAAGGAGTTCGTAATGCGTTACACCCCCGCGGCCCTCGCTTTGTCTCTGCTCGCCGCGGTTACCGCGAGCGTGAGCTACGGGGCCGACCGGCAGCCCGACCCGCGCGCCGCGGCGCTCGTCGCCGAAGGCCGCAGCGAACTCGCAGCAGGGCAAGTGCAGGCGGCGATCGACAGCTTTGAAGCCGCCCTGACGATCGATCCCGCGCACACCCCGATCTATCTTGAGCTTGCAGAAGCTGCTCGCGCCGAGGGCCTCCAGGGCAAGGCGATCCACTACTACCGCGAAGCGCTCGAGCGCGATCCGAACAACTTCGCCGCGATCTCTGGGGAGGGCGAGGCGCTGCTCGAGAAGGGCGCGATCGACAAGGCGAGGCGCAATCTCGCGCAGCTCGAATCGATGTGCGGCGACCAGTGCGCCGAAACCCGCCAGCTTGCCGCCGCGCTCGAGCGCGGCCCGCAACAGCCGGTGCTGACCGCCGAGGCGGTGACGCCGTCGACGGTGGTGACGCAGAACTGACCGCACTGGATTGCAGCGTTCTCGCCGCGACGTGGCTCCTGTTGGAGCTGACGATCCGTTTTTGCGGGACGTGCTCGACGCGTTGAAGAAGCGGTCGAGGGCTCTGAAGCACAAGAACGTCGTCGTTTCCGTAGATCGGATTCTTGAGATCGAGGGCTCAAGCGCGAGCGAACGCGTCAACGTGCGCTTCTCGAGGAGACCTCACCAGCAATTTTCGTGCGTGCTGCTGGCGGGTCGTTCGATATGGATCGTAGCGTCCGAGCGCATCCCGAAAGGGGGATGGAAATTCGAGTTCTCGGACGGAGGTCGCTTGCTTCCGTCAATCGATGGGCGCGGACTGGTCGAGTTGTTCGAGAAGACGCTCTCGGCGATGTTCGAGATGGACGAGACCAACCTGGGGCGGCTGGAACACATCTGGCGGCCATGCATCGCCAAGGGACTGCGAGCGATTTGACCTACAATCGGTCGCGAAACCCCGCCACGATCGTCGCATAGACCTCGCGCTTGAACGGCACGATCAGCTCGGGCAGCAGCTCGGGATCGACCCACTTCCACTCGCAGAACTCGGGATGCTTGTCGGCCTCGAGGTCGATGTCCGGATCCGCGCCGGTGAACCGCGCCAGGTACCAAGTCTGCCGCTGCCCCTTGAACTTGCCACCCCATAGCTTGCCGATCAGCTCGGGCGGTAGGTCGTAGTACAGCTCCTCGGGCAGCCGTGCGACGATCTCCACGTGCTTCTTCTTCGCGCCGATCTCCTCGCGCAATTCGCGCAGCATCGCCTTGTCGAGGTCCTCGCCGTCGTCGACGCCGCCCTGCGGCATCTGCCACCAGTCGCCTTCCTTGTTGTCGATCCGCTTGCCGACGAAGGCCTTGCCTTGAACGTTGACCAGCATGACGCCCACACAGGGTCGGTACAGCGATGGATCGGGTGCGCTCATGCTGCGTTCGATACGCACCCGCCGTGGGTATTTCCACCCGGACCATTGCGTGCGCGACAGAAAAACTTAATTGCCGATACAGGAGGGGAATCCTACGTCGCCGGCCCATAGCGGCATAAGACATGCGCCCCGCGCCAGCAGGACAGAACGATGGCAACCCTAGCGGCCGAACGACCGGCCGAAACCCAGACACCCGAAGCGGTCGTGGTCCGCTTTGCGGGCGACAGCGGCGACGGCATGCAGCTGACCGGCGGTCAGTTCACGCTGTCCACCGCGCTCGCCGGCAACGACCTCGCCACCTTCCCCGACTTCCCGGCCGAGATCCGCGCGCCGCAGGGCACGCTGTTCGGCGTCTCGGCGTTCCAGATCAACTTCGGCTCGACCCACATCGAGACCGCGGGCGACGCGCCCGACGTGCTCGTGGCGATGAACCCGGCCGCGCTCAAGGTGAACCTCGCCGCGCTCAAGCCGGGCGGGCTGATCATCGCCGACACCGGCGAGTTCACCAAGCGCAACCTCGAGAAGGCCAAGTACGAGAGCAACCCGATCGAGGACGGCAGCCTCGCCAAGTGGGACGTGCTCGCGTTCGACATCTCGGCGCTGACGATCGAGGCGGTCAAGCCGTTCGGGCTCGGCAACAAGGACGCACTGCGCTCCAAGAACATGTGGACCCTCGGCCTCGCGCTGTGGATGTTCGACCGCGACCGCCAGCCCTTGATCGACTGGCTCAACGGCAAGTTCAAGGGCAAGCCCGAGATCGCCGCGGCCAACGTCGCCGCGCTCAACGCCGGCCACGCCTATGGCGAGACCGCCGAGCTCTCCGGCCCGCTCAAGAAGCTCCACATCCCCGCGGCCGAGCACGAGCCCGGCCTCTA
>DATDLP010000384.1:0-3195 GCA_036519255.1 Croceibacterium sp. | reverse complement strand
GGCCTGGCGTTCGTGCTCGCCGAGCAGGTGCCGCCGGTCGGCGCGGTGCTGCACCATCCGAGCGGATGGTGCATCGAGGTCACCGAGGGCAACGAGACCCACGTGACCCGTCTCCGGCTGCACCGGCCCGATGTGGCCGAGGAGATCGAGGAAGGGTGAGCGATTCCCCTCCCGCTTGCGGGAGGGGTCAGGGGTGGGTCAGTGGGCGGCCAACATCACTCGCCCACCCCGGCCCTCCCGCAAGAGGGAGGGGAGATCATGACGCCGCGATGACGCTTTCCCCAACGCAAACGTGCCCCCGCTCGACACGAGTTGCATTTTTCTGAACAGTGAAAGCAATGCGCCGCCTGCCCCCCTTGCGCGCCCTCGAGGCGTTCGTCCGCGTGGTCCGGCTGGGTTCGGCGCGCGCGGCGGCCGACGAGCTCGGACTCAGCCCGTCGGCGCTGTCGCGGCGAATCGGCAATCTCGAGGAGTTCACCGGCAAGAAGATGTTCTCGCGCACCGGCCAGGCGATGAAGCTGACCGACGAGGGGCGCCATTTCTACGATGCGATCGCACCGCATCTCGAAGCGCTGGCGATCGCGGTCGAATCGCAGTCGGAGAACCTGCAGCTGCTGCGCCTGCGGCTCGGCGTGCTCCCGCTGTTCGGCACCCAGCGGTTGTTCCCCAAGCTGCCCGAGCTGCGCGCGCTGCACCCGCGGCTGCACATCGACATCGACACCAGCCCGCATCTGATCGACCGCGTCGGCGACACGCTCGACGCGGCGATCGCGCTGATGACCGATCCCGAGCCGGGGCTGCACCAGGTCCAGCTCGACCACAACACGATCCACGCAATGTGCAGCCGGACGCTGGCCGACAAGCTCGGCCCTCGGCCCGCGATCGAAGCACTGGCCCAGCAGACCTTCCTGCTCCACACCGACATGCCGCTGAGCTTCGATGCCTGGAAGGCCGCGCTCGGCTACCAGGCGCTGCAGCCGACCGCGATCGACCACTACGATTCGGGCCAGCTGATCCTCGAGGCCGCGGCGCAGGGGCTCGGCATCGCGATGATGCACGACGACCACCTCAAGCGGAACAACGACC
Organism: Croceibacterium sp.; assembly: GCA_036519255.1. Classification (GTDB taxonomy): domain Bacteria; phylum Pseudomonadota; class Alphaproteobacteria; order Sphingomonadales; family Sphingomonadaceae; genus Croceibacterium_A. The sequence goes on along the minus strand of DATDLP010000384.1, from coordinate 2,109 downwards.
CGCGGCTGGCCAAGCTGTTCGACGGGGTCGAGGTGGCCAGCCCCTACAGCTACTGGTTCGTGTGCCGGCCGGTCGACCTCGAGCAGCGCCCGGTGCGGCTGTTCCACGACTGGCTGGTCGAAGCGGGGCTGTAGACTCGCGCCTCCGGAATCGGCCAAGAAGGGCCAAACCGGATCAGGAGAGGGACCCAACCAATGAAAACCAGGATCATGCTGCTTGCCGCCGCTGCGGCGATCGCGATGCCGGGCGCCGCGCAGGCGCAGATGCGCGCGCTGAGCGACCCCGTGGTCGGCCACCCCGATCCCGAATCGCTGTTCACCAGCCGGGACGCCAAGCTCCACCGCAACAAGCAGGCGGCGCTGCGCATCCAGCGCGAGCTGCTCAAGTGCGGCATGTGGAGCCGCGCGGGCGAGTGGCTGACCGACAAGTACATCCAGCATAACCCGGTCGCCGCCTCGGGGCTTGCCGGCGTGGTCAATTACTTCGTCAACGTCGCCAAGGTGCAGCCGCTCGATCCCTGCCCGGCGCTGAGCGCGAGCGATCGGAACGCAGTGGTCATGGTCTCGGCCGAGGGCGACTACGTGACGATCCTCACCCGGCGCGAGGTGCCCTACGCCGACGATCCGACCAAGAGCTACACCACGACCTGGTTCGACACCTGGCGCTTCGTCGACGGCAAGGCCGACGAGCACTGGGATCCGGCGACGCTGCCGACCGGCCCCGCGCCGCAGGCCGCGGCCCCGGCGCGCGCGATCGGCACCGACGAGGACCGCGCGGCGATCAACGAGCTGATGTGGCGCTACGACCGCGCGCTCGATAACTACGACGCCAAGGCCTATGCCGCGAACTTCACCGCCGACGGCGCGTTCGGCCAGGTCAAGGGCCACGAGGCGCTTGAGAAGATGATCACCGATCTGGTCGCCGGGCAGGAAACCCGCCGGCAGGCCGGCACCACGATCGGCAAGATGCACCACTTCACGATGAACCAGTGGCTCGAGTTCACCGGGCCGACGACCGCGCGCTACCACTACTACCATCAGACCGTGTTCGGCACCGGCGGCCCCGCCGGCAGCGCGACCGCGCCGGTCATGGCCGCGGCCGGCCAGGGGGTCGACGACCTCGTCAAGGTCAACGGCAAGTGGCTAATCCAGTACCGCAACGTCGCTCCGACGCGCGAGCAGGAGTAGGCAGCACTCTGTTCTGTTAGGAGCCCGGGGAGGGGGCAATGCGGAAACTACTGGGAGCGATCATGGCGGCCGCCGTCTTGGCGGTGGCCAGTCCTGCGCTAGCCGAGGATCTGACCCCGGAAGGGCCGTGGGCGATCGACTACGACGACGACAGCTGCGCGTTGCGCCGCGGCTTTGGCTCCGGAGAGCGGCGAGCAGTGATCGAGCTCAGGCGGTTCGGCCCCGATCAGCCGCTGCAAGGAGTGGTTACCAGTTGGATGCGCCCTCGCCGGAACCTCGAATTCTACCGCGGGGAGATGGGATTTCGCTATCGGTTTGGGGAAGAAGACCAATGGCGCAGGGACAGCGAGCCACTCTCTCTGCGCTACGACAACGGCGATTTTGGAGTGCTCTTCTACCCCTCGTTCCTCAACCTGCGCGAGCCAGACGAATTCGCCACTGACGAGGAGCGCAAAGCCTATTACGAGGCTCTCGATCGAAGGACCCTCGAACGCGAGCAGGGGATGCGCGTGGAGTCGATCACGTTGCAGGACGCTTTCACTAGCCCGCTGACACTGCCACTCGGCTCGCTTGGCCAACCGATGCAGGCGCTCCATGCCTGCATCGACGAGTTGATGACTCACTGGAACATCGACCTGGAGGCGCACAAGACGCTCTCGCGCAAGGCGGCGCCCATTAACCTCCCCGAGGTCTCCAGCATGATATCCTACCCGCCGAAGATGGCGCAACGGTCGATGCCCGGGATAGTGAATGTGCGGCTGGACATCGACGAGACTGGGCGGATCACCGCCTGTCATATTCAAATGCCGCTGAGCGATCCGGCGTTCGAGGAAAGCAGTTGCCCCGACATTCAACATGCGCTGGATTTCGATCCGGCGCTCGACAAGGACGGCAATCCGATTCCCAGCTACTGGATTACACG
>DATDLP010000383.1:0-5097 GCA_036519255.1 Croceibacterium sp. | reverse complement strand
GATCTTCTCGACCCTCGCCACGACCAGCTCGCGCACGGCGGGGCTGACGAATGGCGCGACATCGCCGCCGAACAGCGCGATTTCCTTAACCAGCTTGGAGGCGATCGGCTGCAGCGAGACGTCGGCCATCAGGAAGACCGTCTCGATGCAGTCGTTGAGCTGCTGGTTCATCCCGGCCATCTGGTATTCGTACTCGAAGTCAGCCACCGCGCGCAGCCCGCGCACGATCACGCTCGCGCCGACGCTCTCGGCGAAGGTCATCAGCAGCGCGTTGAACCCCACGACCTCGACGTTGCCCAGCTCCTGCCGCGCGACCTCGGCGCGGACCATCTCGATCCGCTCCTCGGGGGTGAACATCGGGTCTTTCGAGGGGTTGGTGGTGACCCCGATGATCAGCCGGTCGACCAGCTTGGCCCCGCGCCGGATGATGTCGGCGTGGCCGAGCGTGACCGGGTCGAAGGTGCCGGGGTAGAGGCCGATGCGGCTCAAGATTCGCGTTCCACCACAAACCGCGCCAGCGCGCGCAGGATGTCGGCTTCGTCCCCATGGCCCTTGAGGTGGCCGACCGCCTGCTCGCTCAGCGCGCGCGCCTGCTGGCGGGCTTGGTCGGCACCCATCAGCGAGACGAAGGTGGCCTTGCCCTTGCCCGCGTCCTTGCGCAGCGCCTTGCCTGCCTTGGTCTCGTCACCCTCGTGGTCGAGCAGGTCGTCGGCGATCTGGAACGCGAGGCCGATGTCGCGCGCATAGGCGCGCAAGTGCCCCCTGCCCTCCTCGGCCACCTTGCCGAGGATCGCTCCCATCTCGACCGCCGCGCCGAGCAGCGCGCCGGTCTTGAGCTGCTGCAGCCGGGTGATCATGTGCACGTCAGAGCCGGCGTTCTCGGCCGCGATGTCCATCATTTGCCCGCCGGCCATGCCGTTCCACCCGCTCGCCGCGGCGAGGCACTGCACCAGCTCGGCGCGCACGAACGGGTCTGTGCTGACCTCGGGCGAGGCGAGCAACTCGAACGCCAGCGCATGCAGCGCGTCGCCGGCGAGCACCGCGGTTGCCTCGTCGAATGCGCGGTGCACGGTCAGCTTGCCGTGGCGCACGTCGTCGTCGTCCATGCACGGCAGGTCGTCGTGCACCAGCGAATAGGCGTGGATCGCCTCGATCGCGCAGCCCGCACGCAGCGCCGCGGTGCGCGAGGCGCCGTACATCTCGGCCACCGTGACCACGAGCAGCGGGCGCACCCGCTTGCCGCCGCCGATCGCCGCGTGGCGCATCGCCTGCACGAGCCGCGCGCGACCGTCGTCGGGCACCTCAAGCAGGAGGTCAAACGCCGCGTCGACCTCGCCCTGGATGCGCTGCAGGCCCCGTCCGAGCAGGTCGTCGGCGAGGACGAGGCCCACGTCGGCCATCCTCAGCCGGCGTCGAACGGAACGGTGCCGCTCGCCCGGCCGTCGGGTCCGGCGACGATCTTGTCGATCCGCGCCTGCGCCGCGTCGAGCCGTGCCTGGCAATGCCGCCGCAGCAGCTCGCCGCGCTCGTACAGCCCGATCGACTCGTCGAGCGGCACCTCGCCGCCTTCGAGCCGGCGCACCACGTCCTCGAGCGCGCGCAACGCTTCCTCGAAGGTCATCGCGACGATTGCGGGGTCCTCTGCGTCCATGCGAGCGGTGTGGCGAGGATGCACGCGAGGGTCAAGGCGCCTGCGAGAGCGGAGCGCTTTCGTCGATTTTCTCACACGAAGACACAAAGGCACGAAGGTGTTGCACCTGCGGCGAAGCCGCGATTCACTCACTCGTTTCGTACGAAGATACGAGGAGGCAGCGCAAACCTCTGGTCATGCGCGACACCTTCGTGCCTTCGTGTGAAATTCTGGTCAAAAGCGGCTTCGCCGCGCGACTCAAAATTCCGGACAGACTTGCCGCGTGCGCGCATGCGGGACTGGCGACTCCGTCCCGCTCTCGCTAAGGGCGCGCGCATGCCCCAGATCACTCCCGAAATCGTCGAGCAGCACGGCCTCAGCCCCGAAGAGTACGAGCACGTCCTCAAGGCCATGGGTCGCGAGCCCAACCTGGTCGAGCTCGGCATCTTCTCGGTCATGTGGAGCGAGCACTGCTCGTACAAGTCGAGCCGCCTGCACCTCAAGAAGCTGCCGACCGAAGCTCCCTGGGTGATCTGCGGCCCGGGCGAGAACGCCGGGATCATCGACATCGGCGACGGGCAGGCGGCGATCTTCAAGATGGAGAGCCACAACCACCCGAGCTACATCGAGCCCTACCAGGGCGCGGCGACCGGAGTCGGCGGCATCCTGCGCGACGTGTTCACGATGGGCGCGCGCCCGGTGGCCAACCTCAACGCGCTGCGCTTCGGCCGGCCCGAGCATCCGAAGATGAAGCACCTCGTGCAGGGCGTGGTCGCGGGCATCGGCGGCTACGGCAACTGCGTCGGCGTGCCCACGGTGGGCGGCGAGACCAATTTCCACGCGGCCTACGACGGCAACATCCTCGTCAACGCGATGACCGTCGGCGTCGCGGATACCGAGAAGATCTTCTATTCGGCCGCCACCGGGATCGGCAATCCGATCGTCTACGTCGGCTCGAAGACCGGCCGCGACGGGATCCACGGCGCGACGATGGCGAGCGCCGACTTCGCCGAGGATTCGGACGCCAAGCGGCCGACCGTGCAGGTCGGCGACCCGTTCACCGAGAAACTGCTGATCGAGGCCTGCCTCGAGCTCATGGCGACCGACGCGATCGTCGCGATCCAGGACATGGGCGCGGCGGGCCTGACCAGCTCGAGCGTCGAGATGGCCAGCAAGGGCGGCGCCGGCATCCGGCTCGATATGAACAAGGTGCCGGTGCGCGAGACCGGCATGACCCCGTACGAGATGATGCTGAGCGAGAGCCAGGAGCGGATGCTCATGGTGCTCAAGCCCGGCCACGAGGGCGAGGCCGAGGCGATCTTCCGCAAGTGGGAGCTCGATTTCGCGGTGATCGGCGAGGTCACCGATACCGGGCACATGGTGCTCGAATGGAACGGCGAGGTCGTGTGCGACATCCCGCTCGCGCCGCTGGCCGACGAAGCCCCGCTGTATGACCGGCCGCACGTGAGCCGCGAGGAATACAGGGCCTGGGCTGCGGTGGCGCCGCTCGGCGATGTGCCCGACAGCCACGACGTTGGCGCGGACCTGCTCAAGCTCATGGCCACGCCGGACCTCGCGAGCCGCGCATGGATCTGGCAGCAGTACGACAGCCAGGTCGGGGCCGACACACTGCAGCTTTCGGGCGGCGACGCCGCAGTGGTGCGCGTCCACGGCACCCGCAAGGCGCTGGCGATGAGCACCGACTGCACCCCGCGCTACTGCTATGCCGACCCCTACGAGGGTGGCAAGCAGGCGGTCGCCGAAACTTACCGCAACATATCCGCAGTGGGCGCCAAGCCCTTGGCAATCACCAATTGCTTGAACTTCGCCAACCCGCAGCGGCCCGAGATCATGGCGCAGATCGTCGGTTGCCTCGAGGGCATGGCCGCAGCCTGCCAGGTGCTCGACTATCCGATCGTGAGCGGCAACGTCTCGCTCTACAACGAGAGCAAGGCCACCGGCGGCGGTTCGGCGATCCTGCCCACGCCGGCGATCGGCGGCGTCGGGCTGATGGCCGACTACGGCAAGATGGCGACGATCGGCTTCAAGGCCGAGGGCGAGGCGATCTACCTCATGGGCCAGGAGCCATGGGCCGGCCCGACCCCGCAGCACGGCCACTTGGGCCAGTCGCTGTGGCTGCGTGAACTCCACGGCCGCGAGGATGGCGACGCGCCGCACGTCGACCTCACGCTCGAGAAGAACTCCGGCGAGTTCGTGCGCGAGCTGATCGAAGCCGGGCTGGTCAGCGCGGTGCACGACATTGCCGACGGCGGCATGGCCGTCGCGCTGGCCGAGATGGCGCTCGCCGGCGGGATCGGCGCCGAGGTCGAATCGCACCCGCTGTTCTCGCTCGCCGGGTGGTTCTTCGGCGAGGAGCAGGGCCGCTACCTGCTGACCGTGCCGGACGTCGACGCGTTCCAGGCCCAGCTCGCCAAGGGCACGCGCGACGCGGATACCGCGTCTTCGGGCCTGCGCCGTATCGGCACCACCGGCGGCGACAGCGTGCTCGGGGTCAAGCTCGCCGACTTGCGCGAGGCGAGCGACAGCTTCTTCCGCGACTGGATGGAAGCCTGAGCCCGTGGCGGCGGGCTATTCGGGCACGCCGCTAGGGAAGAAGCTGGGGCTGAAGCCCGGGCAGACCGCGTGGTTCGCCGGGATGCCCGAGAGCGTGCGGGACGAAATCGCCGAGGCCGGCGTGACCCAGCTCGAACGGCCCGCCGCGGGGCTCGACGTCGCGCACGTGTTCGTCACCGAGCGCGCCGAGCTGGCCCGCCTGCTGGCGGAGCTGCGCGCGCTCGTTTCGCCCACCGGCATGGTCTGGGTCAGCTGGCCGAAGAAGGCCTCGAAAGTACCGACCGACGTGACCGAAGACACGATCCGCGAGGTTGCTTTGCCACTGGGCTGGGTTGACGTGAAAGTTTGCGCGGTCGACGCGGTGTGGTCGGGCCTCAAGCTGATGATCCGCAGGGAGCTGCGCTGACCGATAGCGAGGGAGAGAGACTGCCATGCTGCGACCGATCCTTTGGGCCACCCTCGTCGCCGGCACGCTCGACATCCTGTTCGCGTTCGCCATAGCCGGCGCGGTGGAGCCGGTGTTGCGCACCGTGGCGAGCGGTCCGCTCGGCGATGCGGTGGCCGACGGCCCGCTCGGCGCCCCGCTCGGCCTGCTGGTCCACTTCGCGATCATGGCGGCGATGGTCGCCGCGTGGTTCGTCGCCGCCCGGTTCGCGCCAGTGCTCGTCCGGCGCTGGATCGCCTTCGGGCTGCTCTACGGCGTCGCGCTGTGGCTCGCCATGTACTGGGTGGTTATGCCGCTGCGGTGGGAGAGCTACGTCAGGCCCGACGAGCCCTTGGCGATCGCGCGTCAGCTGTTCGCGCATTGCGTGCTGGTCGGGCTGCCGATCGCGTGGTTCGCCGCGCGGCGGTTCAAAACCCGACCAGGTTTCAACTGAAATCGTCCAACGACC
>DATDLP010000382.1:0-2585 GCA_036519255.1 Croceibacterium sp. | reverse complement strand
CCGCGGTGGCGTCGGCGAAACGGTAGGCGTCGCGCAGCGCCAGCGCGTAGTTCGACTGGCCGAGCACGGTCGCCGGGTGGCTCGCGCCAAGCGTTTCGCGCGACAGCGCGAGCGATCGTTCGAACCAGCGGACCGCGAGATCGTAGCGCCGCAGCACGTTGGCGGCGCTGGCGGCGGTATCGAGCACGTAGATGCAGGCCTGTGCCTCCGGCCCCGGCGCCATGCACGGCGCGGCGGCCTGTTCGGCGAGCCGTAGCGCCTGGTCGCGCTTGCCGTCGAGCATCGCCGCTTCGGCGCGCTCGATCGTCGCGACCGGATCGGCGGGCTGGGCCAGCGCGGGCGACGCGCAAAGCAGCGCAGCGATCGCGATGACGTCACGGCACCACACGCCTGTCGAGTTCACGCCGTCACCCCCCGGTTGCGGCGATCCTGCAACGGCCGGGTCGGCTCAACAAGTGAAAGGGCCTGTTATCTTCTTCCGGCTTGCTCGCGCAGCGCAGGAATCAGCCCGCGCAGTCCTCGCACAGCCCGCGCAGCTCGATCACCGGGCGCACGTCGGAGAAGCCTGCGCTGCGCCCGGCTTCGCGCAACGCGCCGGTGAGCCTGTCGTCGTCGAGGTGGGTCGCCTGGCCGCAATCGTCGCAGATCAGGAAGATGCAGTCGTGCCGGCAGCCGGGATGCGAGTTGGCGAGGTAGGCGTTGGCGCTCTCGACCCGGTTGGCGAGGTTGGTGCGCACGAACAGGTCGAGGATGCGATAGACGCTGTTGGCCGCGACGCGCTTGCCACGCCGGTTGCCGACGGCTTCGGCGATGTCGTAGGCCGAGGCCGGGCGCTCGTGCGCCGCGAGCGCCTCGAACACGTCGGCACGCATGCCGGTCCACTGCTCGCCGGCGGCGGTGAGCACCGCTTCGGCTTCGGTGACGAGCTTGTCGCCCGAGTGCTCATGATGCGCATGCTTGCCCATGCGGCAGATATAGGCACGCGCCGCCGCGGCGGCAATCGGCCGGTAGCCTACCTTGCTGGAGCGTCAGCCGGTCTGGTAGGTCGCGCGGTAGAGCGAGGGGAACTTCTCGCGGAACGCCACCACCTTCGGCGCGTCCCAGCGGCGGATGTACGGGTGGTTGGGGTTCTTGCTCGCGAAGTCCTGGTGGTAGGTCTCGGCCGGATAGAACCGCTGCGCACGCTCGACCGCGACGACGATCGGCTTGTCCCACACCCCGCTCGAGCGCATCTGCGCGACGTAGCTGGTCGCCACCGTGCGCTGCTCGTTGGTCAGCGGGACGATCGCGGCGCGGTACTGCGAGCCGACGTCGGGGCCCTGGCGGTCCTTGAGCGTGGGATCGGCGACGACCGAGAACAGCACCTGAAGAAGCTGGTCGTAACGCACGACCTTGGGATCGTAAGTCACGCGGACCGCTTCGGCGTGGCCGGTGCCGCCGGCCGAGACCTGGTCGTAGTGCGCGGTCGCAGCGGTGCCGCCGTGGTAGCCCGAGACGGCGCTGGTCACGCCCTTGGTGTGGCTGAACACCGCCTCGACGCCCCAGAAGCAGCCGCCGGCGAAGATCGCGGTCTTGAGGCCTTCGCCCTCGTCGGCCACGCGGCGCGCGGTGGGCGCATCGAACGTCGCTTCGGCGGCGATGGCGGGAGTGCAGGCGGCGATCGCCAGCGCGCCGGCGGCCAGCGCCGAGCGCAGCGACATCAGACGATCTGGCCGACGAACTGCGCGGCGAGGATCAGCGCGGTTACGCCGAAGCCGAAAAAGAAGGCGCGAAAGAGATCGGGTTTGAACAGGCCCATCGCTGGTGCTTTCCGTATCGAATTCCGTGTGTTGCATCGGCTCTATCCCAAGCGGAATTACCAAGCTCTGAATGCCCGGTCGGCTGGCGTTCATATAGGAGAGGGCGCGCCGATGGCAAAGCCCGGCGCGCTTGTTCAGTGCCGGAAGTGGCGCATCCCGGTGAACACCATGGCGATTCCCGCGTCGTTGGCGCGCGCGATCACCTCCTCGTCGCGCATCGCCCCGCCCGGCTGGATCACCGCGGTCGCGCCGACTTCGATCGCCGCCTCGAGCGCGTCGGCGAATGGCAGGAAGGCCTCCGAGGCCATTGCGCTGCCGATCGTGCGCGGATGCTTCCAGCCGGCCCCTTCCGCCGCCTCGCGCGCTCTAATCGCGGCGATGCGCGCCGAATCGCGCCGGTTGACCTGGCCTGCACCGATCCCGGCTGTGACCCCGTCCTTTGCGAACACGATCGCGTTCGAGCGCACGTGGCGCACGACCGTCCAGGCGAACAGCATGTCGCGCAACTGGCGCTCGGTCGGCGCGAGCTCGGTCACGACCTTGAAGTCCTCGGGGAGAACCGCGCCGTTGTCGCGCGACTGCACGAGCAGGCCGCCGATGATCGGCTTGACCTGCAGGCCGCCGCGACGCGGGTTGGGCAGCTCGTCGACCAGCAGCAGCCGCAGGTTCTTCTTGGCCGCGAACACCGCGCGCGCCGCGTCGTCGGCCCCGGGAGCGACGACGACCTCGGTCATGATCCGGGTGATCGCCTCGGCGGTTGCGCCGTCCAGCGGTCGGTTGGCGGCG
>DATDLP010000381.1:0-13202 GCA_036519255.1 Croceibacterium sp. | reverse complement strand
CCTGTCATGGCTATGGACTTTCCATGGCCGCGCTTGAAGTGCGGCGAATCTTCTGCGCGCCCGGCGCGCTTTGCGAATCTTTTGAAGGGAGCTCTCGAATGCCGCTGGTGAACATGACGCCGTTGCTTCGCGACGCGATGGACCGGGGCTATGCCGTCGCCGCGTTCAACCTCGTCGACTATGGAACCACCAAGGCGATGGTCGCCGCCGCCGAGGAGCTCAACGCCCCGGTGATCTGCCAGACCTCGACCAAGACCATCCAGTACTGGAGCCACCGCGAGATCGTCTCGTGGGTCCGTACGGTGGCCGAAGAGTCGCCGGTGCCGGTGGTGCTGCACCTCGACCACTGCAAGGATCTCGCGATGATCGAGGCCTGCGCCAGGGCCGGCTGGACCTCGATCATGATCGACGCCTCGGAGCTGCCGTTCGAGGAGAACCTCGAGATGTCGAAGCGCGTGCGCGACATCGCCGAGAAATACGGCGTCGGGATGGAAGCCGAGCTCGGCCAGATCATGGGCGTCGAAGACGACATGCACGTGGCCGAGGAGGACTCGGTGCTGACCGATCCCGAGGACGCGCAGCGCTTCTGCGACGCGCTCGACCTGTCGGCCTTCGCCTGCGCGGTCGGCACCGCCCACGGCTATTACAAGGGTACCCCCGTCGTTGACTTCGACCGGATCAAGCGGATCAACGAACTGACCCGCACGCCGATGGCGCTGCATGGCGGCACCGGCCTGTCGGACGAGACCTTCCTCAAGGCGATCGAGCGCGGCAGCGCCAAGATCAACATCTCGACCAACCTCAAGCACGTGTTCGTCGAGAGCTTCGTCGACTACCACACCGCGAAGCCGACCGACTTCGAGCCGCTGCGGCTGATCGATGCGCAGTACAAGGCGTGCAAGGCGATGTTCGGCGGCTTCATCGAAAAGTTCGGCGGCAAGGACATGGCGCCCAGCTTCCTCGCCAAGGCGGCGTAAGGGAGCTTCGGGAGGGATGATCAAGGCGCTGATTTTCGATTGCGATGGCGTGCTCGTCGATACCGAGCGCGATGCGCATCGGGTGGGATTCAACCTCGCGTTCAAGGAGATGGGGATCGACGCCGAGTGGGACGTCGACCTCTACGGCCGGCTGCTGCTGGTGGCCGGGGGCAAGGAGCGCATGCGCGCCTACTTCGACGAATTCGGCTGGCCTGACGGCGCCGCAACCGCCGAGGCGAAGGACGAGCTGATCCTCGCGCTGCACAAGACCAAGACGCAGATCACCTCGGAGCTGGTCTCGAGCCTGCCGGTGCGGCCGGGCATCCTGCGGATCGTCGACGAGGCGATCGCGGCGGGCGTGCGCCTCGGCGTGTGCACCACCTCGAACCCCAAGTTCATCGACGCGGTGCTCGACCTGTTCGGGCCCGAGCGCAAGGCGGCGTTCGAGTTCGTCCATGCCGGCGACGTGGTTGCCAAGAAGAAGCCCGCGCCCGACATCTACCTGCTCGCGCTCGAGACGCTCGGCTTGCCGCCTGGCGAATGCATGGTGGTCGAGGACAGCCGCAACGGGTTGCTCGCTGCGACTCGCGCGGGTCTGCCGACGCTGATCACCACCAGCACCTACACGGTGGACGAAGACTTCGCCGAGGCCGTAAAGGTCGTCCCCGAACTGGGCGACGAACCCACGATCAATGTCAGGCTCGCCGATCTGGGCGAGCTGGCCGCCGCCGCGGCCTGAGGGAGAGACTACCAATGACCGAGATTTCGCAGGGCCAGATCGAGCAGGCGATCCAGACGACCTGCAAGACCGTGCTCCGGAACGAGTACTACTTCTCCGACCTCGACGGCCTTGCCGGCGACGGCGACTTCGGTACCTCGCTCGCCACCGGCTACCGGGTGATTCAGAACGAGTGGGACGGGATCGACAAGAGCAACATCGGCGCGATGCTGCTCAAGATTGCGATGCTCGTCAGCAAGCACGTCGGTGGCAGCTCGGGCCCGATCTGGGGCACCGGCTTCATGAAGGCGGCGATGCTGACCAAGGGCAAGGAGTCGATCACGCTGCAGGAACTGGCCGACATGCTCGGCTCGGCGATCGAGGGCATCCAGGCCCGCGGCGGCGCCAAGCTCGGCGACAAGACGCTGCTCGACGCGCTGATCCCGGTGCACGAGACGCTCAAGGAGCATGCCGCCGGCGAGGGCGATCTCGGCGCGGCGCTGTGCGCCGCGGCGGATGTCGCCGAAGAAGCAATCGAGACCACCAAGTCGCTCGTCGCGCACCGCGGCCGCGCCTCGCAAGTCGGCGAGCGCAGCGCGGGCACGCCCGACCCGGGTATTGTGTCGATCGCCGTGATCCTCAATGACTGGTGCAAGGAATTCGGAGTCGCGCGCACGCCGACTGCCCCCGAAGTGATCAACCAACCCGCCTGACATCTACCGCTAGCGTTTCCTGGGAGAGGATTAGCCAATGAAGAAGTTCGTCAACGATCCCGCGCAGTTCGTGCCCGAGTTCATGCAGGGCATCGCCCTCGCCAACCCCGACCTGCTCGACTTCAACGCCGAGTTCCAGCTGATCACCCGCAAGAGCGGGCCGGACAACGGCAAGGTCTCGGTCGTCCAGGGCTCGGGCTCGGGCCACGAGCCGGCGCACGTCATGGCGGTCGGCCCGGGCATGCTCACCGGCGCCTGCCAGGGCGCGGTGTTCGCCGCCCCGCCGGTCGACGCCTGCTACGAGACGATCAAGGCCTGCGCGTCGGACGCCGGCGTGCTGGTGCTGGTCAACAACTACCAGGGCGACCGCATGGCGTGGGACATGGCCACCGAGATGGCCACCGCCGAGGGCATCAACGCGCGCCAGTTCTGGATCAATGACGACGTCGCGGTGGAGGACAGCCTCTACACCGTCGGCCGCCGCGGCGTGGCCGGCAACTTCTTCGTCATCAAGGCCTGCGGCGCGGCCGCCGAGCAGGGCAAGAGCCTCGACGAGGTCGAAGCGATCGCCAAGAAGGTGAACGACAACGTCCGCACCATGGGCATCGCGCTGACCAGCTGCATCCCGCCGGCCAAGGGCACCCCGATCTTCGAGCTCGGCGACGACGAGATCGAAGTCGGCGTGGGCATCCATGGCGAGCCGGGCCGCCGCCGCGACAAGATCAAGTCCGCCGATGCGCTCACCGAAGAGCTGTTCGATGCCGTCGCCAAGGACGTGCCGTTCAACTCGGGCGACCGCGTGGCGATCATGGTCAACGGCCTCGGCGGCACGCCGATCACCGAGCTCTACGTGATCTACGCCAAGGCGCATCAGCTGGCCGAGGCGGCCGGCTTCACCGTGGTGCGCAACTACGTCGGCGAGTACTGCACCAGCCTCGAGATGGCCGGCGCCTCGCTGACCATCCTGCGCCTCGACGCCGAGCTCGAAGCGCTGCTCGACGCCCCGGCCGAGACTGCCGCACGCATCCTCTGATTCGACGGCTCAACCAGGCAACGAAGCGCCCGGTCCCGCAAGGGACCGGGCGTTTTGCATTGCGCGCGCTGGTCTTGCATCACCAATAAGTTTGGATTACAAACTTTATACGGTTGAGGAGGCTATGCATGGACCAGGTGCAGGAACTCAAGGACGAGGTAGGGCGTGTCAGCCGCCTCATCGACGCGGGGCAGCGCGGCGTGCCGATCGGCGGCGAGTTGCTGATCGCGTTCGGCCTGACTTTCGGGCTGCTTGGCGTTCTGGGGGGCGCCACCGCCTTCAGCTTGCTGCCGTTGGAAATGACGCCCTCGCTGCTCGGCCCCGCCGGCGCCTTCCTGACGTTTGCGCTGATGTTCAAGGGGACGAAGACGCAGCTGACGACGACGCTGCTCGGCGTGGCGGTGGCGTTGGCCGCGGGCGAGGTGATCGCGCGCACCATCCAGGCGCTCGATTGGAAAGGGCAGACGGTCACCGGCTACGCCGCGGTGGTCGTGCTGGTCCTCGTGCCGCTCGCGATGTTCGTGCTCGGCATCGTCGTCGGCTTACGACGCCTGCGACAGAGCGCGGCCGCGACGGCTCCGGCGAACCATGCCGTGCTTGGCGCCTGGACTGGCCTGGCAGCGGCGATGGCGGTCATGCTCGTTCTGTGCTTCGCCGTGACGATCCGCACCGGTAACGGCGTCGGCTTCATGTTTCTCCCCGGCCTGTTCTGGATCCTGTGGGGCACTGGCTGGTGGACGAGCGCCGCAATCACGCGAAGCCGCTGGATGTACGCGGTCGCCGCAGGGTCGTGGGGCGTGGCGGCGTGCTATGCCGCGACGTCCTGGTTCTATTCGACATCGATCGTGGGCCTGTTGGCGCTCGCGGTCTTGCCTGGCCTGCAACTGGTGCGCGAGGCACGCACGACGCATGAAGCCTGAACGCGCCGATCGTTTCGATGCCAGCGAGCTCGACGATGTCGTGCACGGCCGCGTGCGGCTCGGCATCATGGCGTACCTTGCCGGCGCGGGTGCGGCCGACTTCGTGACGCTGCAGGAGCATCTGCGAACGACCAACGGCAACCTGTCGGTCCACCTGAGCAAGCTCGAGGAGGCCGGATACGTCACCCTCGAGCGCGCAATCGTCGGCAAGCGATCACGCACTACCGTCCACCCGACGCGCGAAGGCCAGACGGCCCTGCGCGCCTATGTCCAGCGGATGGCGAGGCTGGTCGAGGAGCTCGGCTGACGAGCGACACCGGCGCCGTGAGCGGGTCCGAACGATTGCAAATTACGCAACACTTGTCATAAATTTCGCAATTGCACAATTTTGTGCGATGCACCATCTGCCCCCTCGCCGGACGCCATGGTGGCGTCCACCAACAGGGGGAAATGCTCATGCGCACTTTCGCGAGCGCCTTCCTCTCGGCAGTCGCCGCTGTTTCGATCAGCAGCGTTCTGTTCAGCGTCGTCCTGATCTAGTCAGGCCACGCCTCGGAAGGCTGAAGCGCCCGGCTCCTTGCGGAGCTGGGCGTTTTCTTTTCCGGGCTTCGCTTGCCAAGTCTTCCCGGCATTGCGAGGAACGATCTCCGCAAGACAGCTTGCTCAGGAGATTTCATGCCCGGTGGACTGGTAGCCCTGCTCGACGACGTAGCGGCGATCGCCAAGGTCGCCGCGGCCACGATCGACGACGTCGGCGCCGCGGCCGGCAAGGCGGGCACCAAGGCGGCCGGGGTGGTGATCGACGATACCGCGGTGACGCCGAAGTACGTCGTCGGGCTGTCGCCCGCGCGCGAGCTGCCGATCATCTGGAAGATCGCCAAGGGCAGCTTGCGCAACAAGCTTCTGTTCCTGCTGCCCGCCGCGCTCGCGCTGAAGGCCTTCGCGCCTTGGGCGATCACCCCGCTGCTGATGCTCGGCGGCGCCTATCTGTGCTTCGAGGCGGTGGAGAAGATCTGGGAAGCGCTCACCCACACCGGCCATGCCGAGGAGGCGGTCGCGATCGTCGACCCCGAGGAGCTCGAGAAGCGCCAGGTTTCTGGCGCGATCCGGACCGATTTCATCCTCTCGGCGGAGATCACCGCCATTGCGCTCAACGAGTTGCCCGACATGTCGCTGACGATGCAGGGTGTGGTGCTGGCGGCAGTGGCGGTGGCGATCACCTTCGGGGTCTACGGCGCGGTCGCGCTGATCGTGAAAATGGATGACGTCGGCCTGCACCTGAGCGAGCGCGCAAGCGCCGCCGCGCGCGGGCTGGGCCACGCGCTGCTGTGGCTGATGCCGCGGCTGCTGGCGTTCCTCTCGCTGGTCGGCACCGCGGCGATGCTGTGGGTCGGCGGTGGGATCTTCAGTCACGGCCTCGCCGAATTCGGCGCCGGCGTCGTGCCACACACGATCGAGCACTGGGGCCACGCAGCCGGCGACGCGGTCGGCTGGGCGGAAGGGCTGGTGGTCTGGCTGGTCGAGGCGATCGGCTCGGCGGCGGTGGGGACGGTGGTCGGCGGGATCGTGGTGGCGGTGATGCACATGGTGCCGCGCAAGAAGGCGGCGCACTAACCTTTGCTCGAGCGAGCGTTTTAAGGCGCCGCCTACCGCCCTGCCACCCGCGCGCTCTGGATGTCGACCGTCTTCGGGCTGCGCGAGAACAGCTCGGCGAACGGATCGTCGCCGGTCTCCATCTGGTGCGGCTCGGTCCCTTCGCGCACCGTGGTGCGGCGCATGTCGCGCTTGTACTTGCCGTACTCGTAGTCGCCGCCGCGGTGCATCGAGCACAGGTTGTCCCAGATCACCATGTCGCCGACGTTCCAGCTCACGCTGAACACGTACTGCGGCTGGGTCGCGTGCTCGATCAGCTGCTTGATCAGCGCGCGGCCTTCCTCCCTTGGCATGCCCTCGACGTCCATCGTGTGCGCGGCGATGAACAGCGCCTTGCGGCCCGAGCCCTTGTGCACGTGCACCAGCGGATGCCTCGCCTTGGGCCGTTCGTCGATCTCCTCCTCGGGAATCTCGGCGCCGGCCAGCTTGCGGCTCCACCACAGCGAGTTCACGCCGACCTTGCCCTCGAGCAGGTCCTTCGTGGCCTGCGGCAGGTCCTCGTAGGCGCTGCGCGTGTCGGCGAACCAGGTCTGCCCGCCCTCGGGCGGCACCTCATGCGCGAGCAGCAGCGAATAGCTCGTGCGCTTCTCCATGAACGCGCTGTCGGTATGCCACAGCCGATCGCCCTTGCGGTATTGGATCGCGCCCGGGTCCTGCGTGATCTCGCCGTCGAGATTGAGGTTCGAGGCGTCGAACAGCTCGCGCTGCTCGAGCCGGAAGCGCACACCCTCGCGCCGCGGCACTCGCTCGAGATAACCGAAGTTGCGGCTGAACGCGACGTGCTGCTCGTCGTTCATGCCGGTGTTGCGCCACACCGTGATGCCCCACGCGTCCATCGCGTCGGTGACCTGCTTCACCTCGGCGGTGCCCAGCGGCCTCGTCAGATCGAGCCCCGAACATTCGGCGCCGAAACGCGGCAGGATCGGTTCGACTTTCAGCGACATCATGCTCTCCGCAAATTCATTAGCATGCTAACCATTAGCAGTAGCACGCTTTCGCTGCAAGGACGAGCGCTTGCAATGCGCGACAAGCACGCCGTGCTGATTATAGGCCCGGTGAGCGAAGGTTACGATACCCTGGCCCGACCTGGATTTGCTCTCACGCACCGCGAGTACCTCGGTCTCGATGCGCAGCGTGTCGCCGACGAAGATCGGCCCGGGGAAGCGCACCTCGTCCCACCCGAGGTTGGCGACCGCTGTTCCCTGCGTGGTGTCGTTGACCGAGATCCCGACCATCAGCCCGAGCGTGAAGCACGAGTTGACGAGGATCTTCCCGTACTCGGTTTCCTTCATGTACTCGGCGTCGAGATGCAGCGGCGCGGGGTTGTGCGTCAGCGCGCTCATCAGCAGGTTGTCGGTCTCGGTCACCGTGCGGCGCAGCGGGTGGTCGAACACCCGCCCGACCTCGAATTCCTCGAACCACAAACCGGCCATCGCACGCTCCTCTCGGCTCAGCGCTCTAGCGTCCCGCGCGGCCCGGGGAAAGGAATGGCGCGACGGCCGTTGTGCACGCGGACGCAACAGGGAGCGCTCATGAAAAGGATCTGCTTCGTCTTACCCGCGCTGCTGGCCGTGGCAGCGTGCGACAACGGCACCCAGAGTGCCGACATCACGGCCGAGGAAGCCGCCGTCGACGGCGATCTCGCCGCCAACAGCTCGGTCGCGCCGGCCCCGAGCCCGCCTACGGATGCCGGAACGCCGGCCCCGACCGAGATTCCCGCCGTGTTGCGCGGCCGCTGGGGCCTCGTGCCGGCCGACTGCACCTCGACCCGCGGCGACGCCAAGGGCCTGCTCACGATCGGTGACGACAAGCTGCAGTTCTACGAATCGGTCGGCACACTCGACACGATCATGGAAGCCGAGCCGACCCGCATCCGCGCCTCGTTCGATTTCGAGGGCGAAGGGATGACCTGGGAGCGAGAGATCGTGCTCGACCTGCAGGACGACGGGACCACGCTGATCCGTCGCGAATACGGCGAGGACGCCGCGCCCGGACCGCTCCGTTACGCCAAGTGCAACCAGGGGAGAATGCCATGAAGACGTATCTGCTGACCACCTTTGCTGCCGGTATCGCCGGAGCTGCCGCGCTCGGCGGCTGTGCCACCGCCACGCTGGAGAACAACTTCTGCAACGCTGATCCGGGCCAGCTGTTCGTCGGGCAGAAGGCCGACGCCGAAGCTGGCCTCGCGATCCGCCAGGCGACCGGCGCCGACGAGGTCCGCTGGGGCCCGCCGCGCTCGCCGATGACGATGGACTTCCGCCAGGGGCGCGTCACGGTGTCGTACGACGACGATATGATCATCACCCGCGTCGCCTGCGGTTGAGCCCGCACGCAAAGCCGGTCTAAGACGGAGGCGAACACAACGGGAGGGGAGGCGCTGGAATGACTGCACGCGATAGCGGAGGCCGGAATGGCTGATCCCGCCGACGGCCGCCAGCGCATCCCCGCCCTCTCCCCGTTCGAGGAGGAGATCGGCTACACCCGCGCGATCCGCTCGGGCAACATCGTCGCCGTCTCGGGCACCGTCGGCGTCGAGGCCGACGGCTCGGTCAAGGATGATGCGGGGGAGCAGGCCGACCGCTGCTTCGCCCTGATCCGCCAGCACATCGAGGCGCTCGGCGGGCACATGGGCGACGTCGTGCGAATCCGCATGTTCGTCACCGACATCAAGGACGCCGACGCGGTTAGCGCCGCATTCAGCCGCGCGCTCAAGGCCACGCGGCCGACCGGCACGCTGGTGGCGATCGCCGGGCTGTACGACCCGCGCTGGAAGGTCGAGATCGAAGCCGACGCGGTGCTCGGCAGCGGGCAATAGCAGCCGGAGCGCGGCCGTGCGGCTGATCGACCATGTCATCGCTGGCGCCGCAGCGGCAAGCGGCGGGCGGCTCGGCGAGGTGTTCGATCCGAACCTCGGCACTGTGCAAGCGCAAGTGCGGCTCGGCACCGCCGCCGATCTCGAGCGCGCGGTCGCGGCGGCGCTCGCCGTGCAGCCGGCATGGGCCGCGGCCAATCCGCAACGCCGCGCGCGGGTCCTGTTCCGCTTCAAGGAGTTGGTCGAGGCGGAGATGGATGCGCTCGCCCGGCTGCTGGCCGCGGAGCACGGCAAGGTCGTCGCCGACGCCAAGGGCGACATCCAGCGCGGGCTCGACGTGATCGAGTTCGCCTGCGGCGTGCCGCATCTGCTCAAGGGCGAGTACACCCCGGGCGCGGGGCCCGGGATCGATGTGTACTCGCTGCGCCAGCCGATCGGCATCGGCGCCGGGATCACCCCGTTCAACTTCCCGGCGATGATCCCGATGTGGATGTTCGGCGTCGCCGTGGCCTGCGGCAACGCCTTCATCCTCAAGCCGTCGGAGCGCGATCCCTCGGTGCCGGTGCGGCTGGCCGAGCTGATGCTCGCGGCCGGGCTGCCGGAGGGCGTGCTGCAGGTGGTCCACGGCGACAAGGAGGTGGTCGACGCGATCCTCGACCATCCGGCGATCGGCGCGGTGAGCTTCGTCGGCTCGTCGGATATCGCGCACTATGTCTATTCCCGCGGCGTGGCCGCGGGCAAGCGCGTGCAGGCGATGGGCGGGGCCAAGAACCACGGCATCGTCATGCCCGACGCCGATCTTGACCAGACCGTCGAGGACTTGTGCGGCGCCGCGTTCGGCTCGGCGGGCGAGCGGTGCATGGCGTTGCCGGTGGTGGTGCCGGTCGGCGAGCGGACCGCCGAGGCTTTGCGCGAACGGCTGGTCCCGGCGATCGCCGCGCTGCGCGTCGGCGTCTCGACCGATCCCGCAGCGCATTACGGGCCGGTGATCAACGCCGCGCACAAGGTCAAAGTGGAACAGTGGATCCAGGCCGGCGTCGACGAAGGTGCCGAGTTGGTGGTCGATGGTCGCGGGTTCGGCCTGCAGGGCCACGAGCAGGGCTTCTTCGTCGGCCCCTCGCTGTTCGACCACGTGACCCCGGGCATGAAAAGCTACCGCGAGGAAATCTTCGGCCCCGTGCTGCAGATCGTCCGCGCGCGCGATTTCGAAGCCGCGCTGCGTCTGCCTAGCGAGCACCAATATGGCAACGGGGTGGCGATCTTCACCCGCAACGGCCACGCCGCGCGCGAGTTCGCCCAGCGCGTCGAGGTCGGCATGGTCGGGATCAACGTGCCGATCCCGGTGCCGGTGGCCTACCACAGCTTCGGCGGCTGGAAGCGCTCGGCGTTCGGCGACATGAACCAGCACGGCATGGACGGCGTGCGCTTCTGGACCCGGACCAAGACCGTGACCCAGCGCTGGCCCGACGGCGGTGCGGGTGATGGCGCGTTCGTGATTCCGACGATGGGGTGAGAGGCTGACGATGAGATGGACGATCGCCCTTGTCGCTCTGATCGCGATGAATCCCGTTCCGGCTGCCGCGCAGGACGAATGGCCCCGCGAGACCAGATTCGAAGGTCCGTTGCGGTTCTGCTCCTACGCGTTCGCCGTCGAAGTAGGCGCCGGCGAATCGGCCATCGTTCGCGATCCGGGTCTCGATTTCACGATCACCTATCTCGAGAGCGGGGCGAGCTGGATCGGGGTCTACCAGGGGAATTTTCCGCAGACGACCGACAAGAAGATTAAACGCACGCGCTTTTTCCGCGAGGTTCGCGTCGACCGGATGACCGCTGAGGACGGAGCGACGAGCTACCTGATCCACGCGTTGCCCGACTACGCTGCCCCGGTGTACCTCCACGTCTTCAGCAACCAGTTTGTCGGGACGGATGCGGACAAGCTGATCCTGCAGCGCCTCGCGGTCGGCACTTTCGCGAAGACGGGCTGCAGCGAAGCCTCGTATCGGAGAAGTTGATCCGGCCATGACAGATCAATTCGCACTCACCGAAGACCAGCTCGCCATCCAGGACATGGCGCGCCGCTTCACGGCTGACGCGATCACGCCGTTCGCGGCCGAATGGGACGAGAAGCACATCTTCCCCAAGGACACGATCCGCGCCGCCGCCGAACTCGGCTTCGCCGCGATTTACGTCTCGGAGGAGAGCGGAGGTATCGGCCTCGGCCGGCTCGAGGCGGCGCTGATCATGGAGGCGATGGCCTATGGCTGCCCGGCGACCAGCGCGTTCGTCTCGATTCACAACATGGCCGGGTGGATGCTCGACCGGTTCGGCTCGGCCGAGGTCAAGGCGAAGTACCTGCCCCGGCTCGTCGGCATGGAATGGATGGCGAGCTACTGCCTGACCGAGCCGAGCTCGGGCTCCGACGCCGCCGCGCTCAAGACCACCGCGGTGCGTGACGGAGGCGGCTGGGTGGTCAACGGCACCAAGCAGTTCATCAGCGGCGCCGGCGTCAACGACCTCTACCTGACGATGGTCCGCACCGGCGAGGACGGGCCCAAGGGCATCTCCTGCCTCGCGATCGAGAAGGACATGCCCGGCGTCAGCTTCGGCGTGCCCGAGCGCAAGCTCGGCTGGCATGCCCAGCCGACCGCGGCGCTGATCCTCGAGAATGTGCGCGTGCCGGCCGATAACCTGGTCGGCGGCGAGGGCGAAGGCTTCCGCATCGCCATGGCCGGGCTCGACGGCGGGCGGATCAACATCGGCGCCTGCTCGCTCGGCGGGGCGCAGCGGTGCCTCGACGAGGCGCTGCGCTACACCAGGGAACGGCAGCAGTTCGGCAAGCCGATCGCCGAGTTCCAGAACACCCAGTTCATGCTCGCCGACATGGCCACCGAGCTCGAGGCGTCGCGCGCGCTGCTCTACCTCGCCGCAGCCAAGGTCACCGCGAACGCGCCCGACAAGACGCGCTTTGCGGCGATGGCCAAGCGCCTTGCCTCGGACACCGGCAGCGCCGTCGCCGACCGCGCGCTGCAGCTTCACGGCGGCTACGGCTACCTGATGGACTACCCGGTCGAGCGCTTCTGGCGCGACTTGCGGGTGCATTCGATCCTCGAGGGGACCAACCAGATCATGCGGTTGATCGTCGGGCGGGACCTGCTGCGGCAGTGACCGGCGCGAGCAGGCCGCTTCCGCCCGACGCCCCTTGCAGGTAGGCCCTCCGCCATGTGCAACAACTATCGCCTGACCGAGCGCGTCCCGGCGGAGGAGCTGTTCGACGAGCTCGCCACGCCCGAAGGCATGCCCAACTTCGAGCCGCGCGAGGACATCCGCATCACCGATCGGGCACCTATCATCCGCAGGAGCGAGGCCGGCGCGGTCGAGCTGGTGCAGCGGCGCTGGTCCTGGCCCGGGCCGGGCGGCAAGCCGGTGTACAACTTCCGCTCCGAGGGACGCGAGTTCGCCAGCGGCCGCTGCCTGATCCTCGCCGACGGATTCTACGAGTTCACCCCGCACAGCGATCCCAAGTCGAAGCGCAAGCACAAGTGGCTGTTCACGCTGCCGGGCCACGCCTGGTTCGCGGTCGCTGGCCTGTGGCGCAACGATCCCACGGTGGGCGAGGCGTTCACCATGCTCACGTGCGAGCCCTCGCCCGACGTCGCCCCGTATCACAACCGTTCGATCGCGATCTTCTCGCCGGCGGACTGCGCACGCTGGCTCGATCACGCCATTCCCGCACGCGAACTGCTCAAGCCGCTGCCGGCCGGCAGCCTCGCGGTCGAGCAGGTCGCCTGACATGAGCGACGTCATCGTCCGCCGGCACGGCGCCGCCGGCCACATCTCGCTCGACCGCCCCAAGGCGCTTCACGCGCTGACGCAGGCGATGTGCGAGACGATCTCCGCGGCGCTGCTCGAATGGCGCGACGATCCCGGTGTGGGAGCAGTGATCCTCGACCATGCCGGGGGCCGCGGCTTCTGCGCCGGCGGCGACGTGGCGATGGTGCGGCGCTCGGCGCTCGAGGACGGTGGCGCGGCGGGGCGGGCGTTCTTCCATGCCGAGTACCGGATGAACCACCTGCTGTTCACCTATCCCAAGCCGGTCATCGCGTTCATGGACGGAGTGACGATGGGCGGCGGCGTGGGGCTCGCGCTGCCCTGCCGCTGGCGCGTCGCCACCGAGAACACGCTGTTCGCGATGCCCGAGGGTGCGATCGGGCTGTTTCCCGACGTCGGCGCCGGCTGGTACCTGCCAAGGCTGCACGGGCGGATCGGGCAGTTCCTTGCGCTGACCGGCGCGCGGCTCGACGGCGCCGAGTGCCGCTGGGCCGGGCTCGCGACGCACTACCTGCCGGGCGAACGGCTGGCGGAAGCCAAGGCGGTGA
>DATDLP010000380.1:0-3265 GCA_036519255.1 Croceibacterium sp. | reverse complement strand
CGCGCGAGCGGGCGGCCGCAGGCGGCGCACCCCGCGCTGTGGGCCGCGTTCGAGCTGGTGGAGTAGGCGCGGCTGCCCCCTCCGCCCTAGAGCGGCAGCGGGAACAGCAGCGCGAAGCCGTTCAGCGTAAGCACCGCCCCTACCGCGCCGAGCACGCCCGCGGCGGCGAGCACGGTGCGGTTGCTCGCGAGGATCGCGACCGAGCCGAGCACGAGCGCGAGCTGCAGCGCGACTTCGGCGAGGTCGAAGTTGTCGTCCTTGGCCACGGCCACCTCGCGCGCCGCCTCGAAGGCCTGCGCCTGCGCCCTGAGCTGCTTCTTGCCTTCGCCGCGCAGCGGGTCGTCGGGCGCCTCGGCATCCGGCTCGTCGTCGTAGCGGGCGATCGTCGCCTTCGCATCGGCGATGCGCGCTTCGAGCGCGGCCCGCCCGGCGCCGGCCTGTGGCAGGCGGCTCTCGAGCTCGGCGAGCTCGATCTCGTACATCGTCTGGCGCGCGTTCTTGGCCTGGTAGAACGCCCAGGTGTCGCTCGCGCGGATGTTGCTGATGATCATGTCGTCGGTGGCGTTGCCGCCCCCGAGCCCGCCGATCGCCAGGATCGCGGCCATCGTGGCGATGACCAGCGCCGCGACGTTGTTGAACCGCTCGCCCTGCTCATGCTCGCTGCGCTGCTCCTTGAGCTCGGCGATGAGCTCCGCCGCGTCGTCCGTCCCCATGTTGCGCCCCCACGCGTTCTGTTCTGCGGCTATGTATGCAAGAGCCTCGGTTGCGCTGCAAGAGATTGAATTGACGCAATTTCAATGAGCGTCCGCAGCCGTTCGGGGAGCCAGAACGGCAACGGCCGCCCAGTGGGCGGCCGTTGCGCGTGCGTTGTCGGATCGAGGGGGCCTAGAAGGTCCACACCAGCGGCAGCGGATAGCGGCCGGCGCCTTCGATGTAGGCTTCGAGCGCGCGCTTGAGGAACGTGATCATCGGTATCTCCTGTCGCCGCGCGGTGGCGGCGGCGGTCTGTGCGGAAGAAGCGGCGCCCGGGAGTTCGGGGTCAGGCGGGCGCCGCTCCCCGGGGGTTCAGAAACGGCTGGCGAATTCGATCTCGGCGTAAGGCTGGACCAGCGAGAGCTGCTCCATCGCGCCGGCGAGCGCGTCGGCCTTGCACTCTTCCCACGCCACCATCGCCTTGAGGTTGCGCATGTCGGGGCGGTGGCAGACTTCCTCGACCGCGGAATCGATCCGCTGGGTCAGCGCGTCGGCGTCCGCCGGATCGGCGACGTCGAGATCGGCGTAAGGCACGGTGACCGTGACGGTCTCTTCGTCGGCGGCGAAGGCAGGGGTGGCGAGGCCGACGAGCGCGGCGGCGGCGAGGACGGTGGCGATCGAGGTGCGCATGGCAATTTCCTTCATCAGCGGGTTCGGCCGCCCTTCGGGGACATCCGACGTGTGCTTTGCAGGATCGTTGTGCAGCGCAGCGGAAATTTGTGCAAATGCGAAGACCGCAAGCGGTGTTGCAGAAATTGCAATCAGGGTTTTCATATGACTGTCACGCGGGTTCGGGCAACTGGACAGCCTGCGGACGGCGCATTAACGGCTCGCCATGGACGCCCATCACCTTCCCGACTCCATCCTGATCGTCGACTTCGGCAGCCAGGTGACCCAGCTTATCGCCCGCCGCGTGCGCGAGGCGGGAGTCTATTCCGAGATCGCGCCGTTCACGCTGGCCGAGGAGGCATTCGAGCGGCTCCAGCCCAAGGGGATCATCTTCTCGGGCTCGCCCGCCGGGGTGCCCGAAGAAGGCTCGCCGCGCGCCCCGATCGCGCTGTTCGAGAGCGGCCTCCCCATCCTGGGCATCTGCTACGGCCAGCAGGTCATGACCCACCAGCTCGGCGGCGAGGTCCGCCCCGGGCACGAGACCGGCGAAGGCGGTGAGTTCGGCCGCGCGTTCCTGACCGTGACCGAGGACTGCAAGCTGTTCGACGGGCTGTGGCAGGTCGGCGAGCGGCACCAGGTGTGGATGAGCCACGGCGACAAGGTCACCCAGTTCGCACCCGGCTTCCGCATCGTCGCCACCAGCGACGGCGCGCCGTTCGCGGTGATCGCCGACGAGGCGCGGCAGTACTACGGCACCCAGTTTCACCCCGAGGTCATGCACACGCCCGACGGCGGCAAGCTGATCGCCAACTTCGTGCGCCACGTCTGCGGCTGCGCCGGCGACTGGACGATGGCCGAGTTCCGCAAGACCAAGATCGAGGAAATCCGCGCGCAGGTCGGCAAAGGCCGGGTGATCTGCGGGCTCTCGGGCGGCGTCGACAGCGCGGTGGCGGCGGTGCTGATCCACGAGGCGATCGGCGACCAGCTCACGTGCGTGTTCGTCGACCACGGCCTGATGCGGATGGGCGAGGCCGAGCAGGTCGTCAGCCTGTTCCGCAACCACTACAACATCCCGCTCGTGCACGTGGACGCGGAAGAGATGTTCCTCGGCGGATTGGCAGGGGTCACCGACCCCGAGGCCAAGCGCAAGTTCATCGGCGCGGCGTTCATCGACCTGTTCGAGGCCGAGGCGAACAAGGTCGGCGGGGCCGACTTCCTCGCCCAGGGCACGCTCTATCCCGACGTGATCGAGAGCGTGAGCTTCACCGGCGGGCCGTCGGTCACGATCAAGAGCCACCACAACGTCGGCGGGCTGCCCGAGCGGATGAGCATGCAGCTCGTCGAGCCGCTGCGCGAGCTGTTCAAGGACGAGGTCCGCGCGCTCGGCCGCGAGCTCGGCCTGCCCGAAGCCTTCGTCGGCCGCCACCCGTTCCCCGGCCCCGGCCTCGCCATCCGCATCCCCGGCGAGGTGACCAAGGAGCGCTGCGACATCCTGCGCAAGGCCGACGCGATCTACCTCGAGGAGATCCGCGCCGCCGGGCTGTACGACGCGATCTGGCAGGCCTTCGCGGTGCTGCTGCCGGTCAAGACCGTCGGCGTGATGGGCGACTATCGCACCTATGACTTCGTCTGCGCGCTGCGTGCCGTCACCTCGACCGACGGCATGACCGCCGACATCTATCCGTTCGATGCCGCCTTCCTCAGCCGCGTCGCCACCCGCATCGTCAACGAGGTGAAGGGCATCAACCGGGTGGTGTACGACTATACGTCGAAACCCCCCGGCACGATCGAGTGGGAGTGATCGGCCCCCTCTGAGCCGCGAAGCGGGGTTGCAGGGGATGGCCGCTAGGGAGCCTCCTCATTGCAGCCTCGCCGTCTTGAGATGGGCCGCCAGCATGTCGAT
>DATDLP010000379.1:0-3470 GCA_036519255.1 Croceibacterium sp. | reverse complement strand
GGTGCCCCAGCGGGCGATCTGGTTGATGCACAAATTCGAATGCGCGCCGTAGCTCAGCCCGACCGAGGCGCTCGCGCGGCTGACCTCCTCGATCGCGATGACGTGCTCGAGGTAGCCGAGCCCGAGCCCGCCGTCGGCCTCAGGCACGGTGATGCCGTGCAGCCCGAGCTCGCCCATCGCCGGCCACAGGTCGCGCGGGAACTTGTCCTCGCGGTCGACCGCCTCGGCACGGGGGGCGATCACTTCGTCGGCGAAGCGGGCGACGGTCTCGCGGATCATCGCCGCGTTCTCGCCGAGGCCGAAGTCGAAATCGGGAGTAGCGCGCATGGCTGGAATCCTCTCGGCCGGGGCCATAGCAAGCCCGCCGGGCGGCGCAAACCGGTTACACCTGAAAGCGATACATCTCAGGCATTACCCTGTCGGGCCTTCGTCCGATTGCGTTGTCCTGCCAAGTCATTCATTTAGTGTTCGACGGAGGGCCAAGTTTGAACGAGTTTCGCTCCGGTTTCCGGCCGGATGAGCCGCAGAGCGTGCGTGCCGTGACGGGCGCGGGCGCGCAGGCGGGCGTGCTCGATTCCTACGGCATCGACGCGCTCGAGGACGATCCCGAGCTGACCGCGATCGCCGGTTTCGCTGCACGGCTGTGCGGGACGCCGGCGGCGATCGTGAACCTCGTCGAGAGCGAGCGGCAGCGCTTCCTCGGCCGCGCCGGGCTCACGCTACTCGGAGCCGAGGCGGGTCCCGCCTCGTGCTGCGTGCACACGATGCATGGCGGCGCGCCGATGGAAGTGGCCGACGCGTCGCTCGACGCGCGGTTCGCCGACAATCCGTTCGTCACCGGGCCGCCGTTCCTGCGGTTCTATGCCGGCTACCCGCTGATCTCGCCCGAGGGCGTGCCGCTCGGCGCACTGTGCGTGATCGACCCCGAGCCACGCCCCGAGGGGCTCACCAAGCTGCAGCGCGAGGGGCTTGCGGTGCTCGCCCAGTCGGTGCTGCGCCGGCTGCGCGCACGGCGCGACGAGCTCGCCACGGCCGAGGAGCTCGAGCGGCGCGAGCTGCATTTGCGCGCGCTGGCGGATTCGATCCCGGCGATCGCCTGGTCGGCGGACGGCGAGGGCAACTTCGACTATTTCAACCGCCAGCTGCTCGCGTTCACCGGCAACAACTCGCACGAGGACGGCGGGGCGATCCACCCCGACGACTTCAAGCGCGCCAATGCGCTGTGGCAGGAGTGCCTGCGGACCGGCGAGACTTACGAGACCGAGCATCGCGTCCGCCGGCACGACGGCGAATACCGCTGGATGATGGCGCGCACGGTGCCCTTCATGGGCCCCGACGGGCGTCCGGTGCGCTGGTTCGGCACCGCGGTCGACGTGCACGACGCGCACGAGCTGTCCGAAAGCCGCGACCTGCTGGCCAAGGAGCTGTCGCACCGGATCAAGAACATCTTCGCGGTGGTCGCGGGGCTGGTCTCGCTGGCGATGCGCCGGAAGCCCGAGGCAAAGGAATTCGGCACCGAGCTGATCGGTACGATCCGCGCGCTCGGCCGCGCGCACGACTATGTCCGCCCGGCCGGAGGCGAACGGCGCCACAGCCTGCACGGCATGCTCGAGGACCTGTTCCTGCCTTACGGCCGCGGCGAGAGTGCGCGGGTGATCGTGCACGGCGACGATGCGCCGATCGCCGACCGCTCGGCGACTCCGCTGGCGCTGGTGTTCCACGAGCTGGCGACCAACTCCGCCAAGTACGGCGCGCTCGCCGCCGAGCACGGCACGATCGACCTGACGATCGCCGACCGCGGCCAGACCCTGCTGCTTCGCTGGGTCGAGCATGGCGGGACCATGCCTGAGGGCGAGCCGGCGAAGGGCTTTGGCTCGCACCTGATCGAGACGAGTGTGACGGGGCAGCTCGGCGGTTCGTGGGAGCGCCGCTTCGAGCCCGACGGCATGGTGTGCGATCTGACCGTGTCGAAAGCGGCTATCGCGCCCTGACGCGGCCCGGCGCCGTCTCGCGCATCAGTGCGAACACCGGCAGCACCGCAAGCGCGACCAGCGCGATCATCACCCCGGGCATCTGCGGCATCCCGGTCGCCTCGACCAGGCGCTGCGCGACATAGGGCGTGAGCCCGCCGAACACCGCGGTCGCCACGGTGTAGCCGAGCCCGAGCCCGCTCGCACGGCTTTCCTCGGTGAACTGCTCGCCGGTGGCGATCGCGCCGACCGCGCTGACTCCGCCGGCGACCAGTGCCAGCACGACCGCGCCGACGAGAGCCTGCCCGGTCGACGCGCCGGCCAGCAGCGCGAACAGCGAGACCGGCAGCGCGGCGCTGAGCATCGCGAGCACGACCAGCGCCGGCTTGCGGCCGTAGCGGTCGGCCAGCAGCCCGACGAGCGGCGTGACGAGGATCACCGCGACCGCCGCGACGGTCGAGAGCCACAGCGAATCCCCCTCGCTCATCGAGCCGGTCGTCGTGAGGAACGCGGGCACGTAAGTGATGCCGACGTAGTACGTGATCGAGCCGAGCGCGGAGATCGCGAAGGCCCGGAGCAGGGCCCCGCGCTGCCGCGACAGCGCGTGCGCCAGCGGATTGGGCGCGAGCGTGCCCGCGGCGCGCATCCGTTCGAAGTCGGGCGATTCTTCCATCGTCGAGCGCGCCAGCCACACCGCGCCGGCGAGCGCCGCGCCGACGAGGAACGGGATGCGCCAGCCCCAGCTCTGCAGCTCGGCCTCGGACATCAGGCTCACCGTCAGGGCCGCCACCGCCACCGCCAGCAGCGCGCCGACCTCGCTGGCCGCCGCCGCGAGCGAAGCGACCAGCCCGCGCCGCTCGGGCCGCGCGCCTTCGAGCAGGTAGGCGAACACCCCGGTGTACTCGCCGCCGACCGAGAACCCCATCACGCAGCGCAGGCCGAACAGCATCCAGGCCGCCGCCGGCCCGATCTGCGCATGCGTCGGCAGCAGCGCGGTCGCCAGCATCGCCGCCGACATGACCATCATCGACAGCAGCAGCATCGGCCGCCGGCCCTTGCGGTCGCCGATGTGCCCGAACACCACCGCCCCGACCGGCCGCATCAGGTAGGCGACCGCGAACCCGCCGAGCGTCGCCGCGAGCGAGGCTTCGCCCCCGCCGAAGAACACCCGGCTGAGCACCGTGGCGAAGTAGAGGTAGAGCGTGAAGTCGTACCACTCGACCACGGTCGACAGCGCGGCGACCGCGATCGAGCGGTTCGAGACGCGGTGACCGGCGGCCATCGGGCTAGAACCCCACGCCCTCGGGCCAGTCCGGCCCGGCAAGCCCCATGACCTTGAACAGCCTGCCCATCTGCTCGTCCCCGGTCAGCCGCTCGACCGCGCTGGCGAGCGCCTCGCGGTGCTGCGGGGCGAACTCGGCCAGCGCATCGGCGCGGGCCTCGATGCCGAGCGCGCGCAGCCAGTCGCCCTGCGGCACGGTGCCGAGCCAGCGCGCGCCG
>DATDLP010000378.1:0-3942 GCA_036519255.1 Croceibacterium sp. | reverse complement strand
CGAGATCAAGGCCATGGGCAAGGAGGGCGCGCAGCATCCCTCGACCAAGCCGGTGCTGGTGGGCGCCGGCATCGGCGCGGTGGCCGGGTGGATCCTGCCGGTGGTGGGCCCGATCATCGGCGGCGTCGCCGGTGCCGGCTTCATGCTCTACAAGAGGCTGAGGCCGTAGTTGCGCTGTCCGTTCTGCGCGCATGACGACAGCCAGGTAAAGGATTCGCGGCCGACCGAGGACAACACCTCGATCCGCCGCCGCCGCCAGTGCGAGAGCTGCGGCGGGCGCTTCACCACGTTCGAGCGGGTCCAGCTGCGCGAGGTCGCGGTGATCAAGAGCGGAGACCGTCGCGAGCCGTTCGACCGCGGCAAGCTCGAGCAATCGGTCACGCTCGCCTGCCGCAAACGCGGGATCGCGCAGGAACGGCTCGATCAGCTCGTCTCGGGCATCCAGCGCCAGGTCGAGACCGCCGGCGAAGGCGAGGTGCCGTCGTCGCGCATCGGCGAGATGGTGATGGAAGGGCTCCGGCAGCTGGATTCGGTGGCGTACATCCGGTTCGCTTCGGTTTACCGGGATTTTTCGGAGGCGCGGGACTTCGAGGAATTTGCCAGCGCGGTGCAGGAGGCGGGGAAGGAGTAGGCGCCCGTCCGCCTTTTTTTCTTCCTGCCCTTCTCCTTTTCCTCTCCCCTCGCCCGTTCGTCCCGAGCGAAGTCGAGGGATGGGTTCGAGCGCAGCCGAGAACCCTGCGTCCGGCCGCAAACGCCTCGGCTTCGCTCGGCGAATCCCTCGACTGCGCTCGGGACGAACGGTGTTGGGATGTTGGATTGCTGGAGGACTGAGGTTCAGGACGGCCTCCAACCGCGTACGACGAACCGGAAGTAGCTCCAATCACGAGCCATCTCTCCACCCACACGCACCAAGCCGCCCTACAACCCAATCATGTTCTGGGCCTACATCCTGCGCTGCTCCGACGGCAGCTACTACACCGGCCACACCGAGGATCTCGAAAACCGCTTCGCCGAGCACCAGTACGGCCCAAACCCCGGCTACACCCGCGAGCGCCGCCCGGTCGAGCTCGCCTGGGCGCAGGAATTTCCCACACGCGAGGAAGCCCTTTCGGCGGAGCTGCAGGTCAAGCGCTGGTCGCGCGCCAAGAAGGAAGCGCTGATCGCCGCGGACTGGGCCACGCTGTCGTACTTCGCGATTCCGCCCGGGGAACGTGCGCAACGGACCGGCTTGTGTGGCGATGCGGTCCCTCGACTTCGCTCGGGACGAACGGATAAGGGGCAGATGGACTCGCTCAGCCAGAACCCCATCATCGTCCTCGTCCGCCCGCAGCTCGGCGAGAACATCGGCAAGGCGGCGCGGGCGATGCTCAACTTCGGGCTCGCCGAGCTGCGCCTCGTGGCGCCGCGCGACGGCTGGCCCAATCCCGCCGCCGGCCCCGCCGCGTCGGGCGCGGACGAGGTGCTCGCGGGCGCGCAAGTGTTCGACAGCGTGGCCGAGGCCGTCGCCGACTGCGCGCACGTTTATGCCACAACCGTGCGCAAGCGCGGGGTGACCAAGCCGGTGCTGACGCCCGAGGCCGCGGCGCGCGAGATCGCTGCGCAGGCCGGGCGCAGCGCGATCCTGTTCGGGCCCGAACGCTCGGGGCTCGAGACCGACGACGTCGCGCTTGCCCGCGCGATCGTCACGGTGCCGGTCAACCCGGCGTTCGGCTCGCTCAACCTCGCGCAGGCGGTGATCCTGTGCGCCTACGAATGGTCGAAGCACGGCCCCGAAGGCGCCGCGGGCGGCCTGGCGCAGCCGACGGTCGAGGACCTGCTCCCGCCCGCGCCGCAGGACGAGCTCGAGGGCATGATCGCGCATCTCGAGCGGCTGCTCGAGCCAAGGGACTACTTCTTCCCCCCGAGCCGCGCCGTGGCGACGCGCCGCACGCTGCGGACCATGCTGACCAAGCCGGGCTGGAACCACCTCGAGATACGCACCTTGCGCGGCATCCTCAGCACGCTCGAGAAATCGCTCAAATAGGCGACAACTTGCGACATTTGGGGCTGTTTGCGGTTCGGTCGGCATGGGTTACGAAAGGCGCGCTCATGGCTGCGGCCGTAACAGACGACGGGACCAAATAATGAAAATCCTTAGCATTGCGGCGTTGACAATCCTCATGACGGCAACCGGCGCGCTGGCCGCGGCCCCCGCGGCGGAGCAGGCCGAGCAGCCCGCGCGCGAGAAGAAGATCTGCAAGTCCGAGAAGATGACCGGCTCGCTCACCCGCGTGCGGCGCACCTGCCTGACCCAGGCCGAATGGGACCGCCTGGCCGAAGGCAGCCGCGACAACGTGAACGACATCGTGCGCGATTCCGCGGTTCGCAACGGCAACTGAGGCGGAAGCCCTCCGAGATCGGCTTTCGCTGAGCGGGCAATACAGCTACATTCTACCCCCGCGCATTCAGGCCCGCGCCGGTTCGCGGCAGCGGCAATCGAGGGGGGATGCAATGAAGGCACTTCGACTTGCGGCGGCGGCAATCCTGCTGGCGGCGGCCGGATCCGTCGCGGCTCAGCCCGAGGACGGGCAGACGGCAGAGGGTCAGGCGGCGGCTGAGCCGGCGGCGGGCGAACAGCCTGCAGCCGCGCAAGCGGCGACCAATCCGGCCAAGCGCATCTGCAAGACCGAGAAGATGACCGGCTCGCTCACCCGCGTGCGGCGCACGTGCCTGACGCAGTCGCAATGGGATCGCTTGGCGGAAGGCACCCGCGACGGGGTCGACGATATCCAGCGCGACGCCAACCAATCGCAGGCGATAAACGCCTGCCGTGGTGCGATTGCGGGCTGCGTTGGCTAGGGTTGCTGCGCCGATCGACTTCCCCGAGCGGGCGCGATGGGCTACACTCGACGCAGATTCCACCAGGAGCAGCCCTGTTTCGCGACCAGCGCGATCGACGGGAGGATGCGATGAAGACGCCAGGATTTCTGACTGCGGCAATCCTGCTGGCGACCGCCGGGTCGGTCGCGGCCCAGACCGAGGGCGAGCAAGCGGCGGGCGAACAGGCGGTGAGCGATCTGGCGGCGGTCGAGCAGGCCGCAGTTGATCAGCAGGCTGCGGCGGAGCAGGAAAGGCGCATCTGCAAGACCGAGAAGATAACCGGCTCGCGTACCCGCGTGCGGCGCACCTGCATGACCCAGCGCGAATGGAGCCGCCTGGCCGAAGGGTCCAACGACTTGGTCGAAGACCTGGAGCGCGATATGGCGCGCGCCATGGCGGTTCCGTCCCCGGCGATAAACGGACGGTAACGACCGCGGCAGACTCGCGGCGACGACGGTTGACTTGAAGGGGGCGTGCCGGTATCGGCGCGCCCTTCGCAATTGGCCCCGCACCCCGGTGAAGCGGCGGCCGCGACGGATGAATGGTCCGTCGGGCGATGCCGGGTTGAAGCGCCAGCACCCTGAACGGTTTGGGGGGCGGCGACAGCAAATTGGAGTACGACGCATGTCGAAGCGCAAGAGCGCCAAGCATAAACTCGACCGCCGCATGGGCGAGAACATCTGGGGCCGTCCGCACAGCCCGGTGAACCGCCGCTCGTACGGCCCCGGCCAGCACGGCCAGCGCCGCAAGGGCAAGATGAGCGACTTCGGCCTGCAGCTGCGCGCCAAGCAGAAGCTCAAGGGCTACTACGGCGACGTCACCGAGAAGCAGTTCAAGGCGACCTACAAGGCCGCCGACCGCATGAAGGGCGACACCGGCCAGAACCTGATCGGCCTGCTCGAGCAGCGCCTCGACATGATCGTCTACCGCGCCAAGTTCGCACCGACGATCTTCGCCGCGCGCCAGATCGTCAGCCACGGCCACATCCGCGTCAACGGCGTGAAGTGCAACATCGCCAGCCGCAAGGTGCTGGCGGGCGACGTCGTCAGCCTCGGCGAGAAGGCCAAGGAGATGGCGCTGGTG
>DATDLP010000377.1:0-2573 GCA_036519255.1 Croceibacterium sp. | reverse complement strand
GGCATCGATGCGTTCGTCGCCATCCAGCAGCGCGACGTCGCCGACGGCTTCGATCCGGCCGTCGACGCAGCGCACCGCGCCGGGGGCGACCCCGGCGGGGGTGACGACCTTGCCGCCGGTGACGACGAGGGGGCGGAGCTGCTTCATGCCCAGCCCTCCACGCCGCGCGCCCTGCGGGTGAGCACGTCGAGGCAGGCCATGCGGATCGCCACGCCCATCTCGACCTGCTCGGTGATGATCGAGCGTCCTTCGAGGTCGGCCACCGTGCTGTCGATCTCGATCCCGCGGTTCATCGGCCCCGGGTGCATCACGATCGCGCCCGGTTCCGCCAAGGCCAGCCGCTCGGGCGTCAGGCCGTAGAGGTGGCGGTACTCGCGCGGGCTAGGGATGAACTGCCCGTCCATCCGCTCGTTCTGCAGCCGCAGCATCATCACGACGTCGGTTCCGTGCAGCGCGTCATTGAACACGTGATGCATCTCGACCCCTAGCATGCCGATCCCCGCCGGCATCAACGAAGGGGGCGCGCAGACCCGCACTTCCGCGCCGAGCGCCTGCAGGCAAAGGATGTTCGAGCGCGCGACGCGACTGTGCAGGATGTCGCCGCAGATCGTCACCACCAATCCGTTAAACATGCCATCGCTGCTCGCTGCGCCACGCGCCTTCAACGCGTGGCGCAGCGCCAGCGCGTCGAGCAGCGCCTGCGTCGGGTGCTCGTGCTGCCCGTCCCCCGCGTTGAGCACCGGGCAGTCGACCCGCCCCGCGATGAGCCGCACCGCGCCCGAGCTGCCGTGGCGGATCACGATCGCGTCGGCGCGCATCGCGTTGAGCGTCATC
Source organism: Croceibacterium sp. (assembly GCA_036519255.1). GTDB lineage: Bacteria > Pseudomonadota > Alphaproteobacteria > Sphingomonadales > Sphingomonadaceae > Croceibacterium_A. The sequence goes on along the minus strand of DATDLP010000377.1, from coordinate 1,739 downwards.
GCGGTGTCGATCAGCGTTTCGCCCTTTTTCACGCTCGACTGCGCCGCGTGCATGTTGACCACGTCGGCGCCGAGCCGCTTGCCGGCGATCTCGAAGCTCAGCAGCGTACGGGTCGAATTCTCGAAGAACGCGTTGATGATCGTCAGCCCGGCCAGCTTGTCGGTGTGCTTCTTCGGCTGGCGGTTGAGCGCGACCCATTGCTCGGCCTCGTCGAGCAGATAGAGGATCTCGTGCGTCGCGAGGTGACCGATGCCGAGCAAGCCGCGATGCGGGAAGGCAAGCGCCCCGGCCGGGTAACGGCCCGCGAAAGTCTGGTTCGGCAATGTCATTAAAGCCGGTGCCCTAATCGAGCCGGATCGCCGGCTCAAGCCGTTTCGGTGCAGATCGGATCGGCTTTCGACTGGCAGGAACGCGCGGGCGTGCCTAAGTTGGCGGAGGGGACAGGGGTCGAGGAACACAAGGGCATGAGTTTCGCAGGCAAAGTCTGGCGGTTGCTGGTCGGGATCAAGGACGCGCTGGCGCTGATCTTCCTGCTGCTGTTCTTCACCGCGCTGTTCGCCATCCTCTCGGCGCGGCCCAGCCCCGGCATCGTGCGCGAAGGGGCGCTGCTGCTCGCGCTCGATGGGTCGGTGGTCGAGGAGGTCTCGCCGATCGATCCGTTCAACGCGCTGCTCTCGTCCGCCGTGCCGACGCGCGAATACCCGGTGCGCGACCTCGTGCGCGCGATCGACGAGGCGGCGAAGGACAAGCGGATCAAGGCCATCGCGCTCGACCTCACGACCTTCCTCGGCGGCGGCCACGTGCACATGCAGGAGCTCGGCGACGCGCTCGACCGGTTCCGCCAGTCGAAGAAGAAGGTGCTCGCCTACGCGGTCGCCTACTCCGACGATTCGGTGCTGCTGGCGGCGCACGCCGACGAGGTGTGGGTCGATCCGATGGGCGGCGCGGCGATCACCGGCCCGGGCGGCGAACGGATCTTCTACGCCGGCCTGCTCGAGCGATTCGGCGTCAACGCCCACGTGTTCCGCGTCGGCACCTACAAGAGCGCGGTCGAGCCCTACATCCTCAGCGAGATGTCGCCCGAGGCGCGCGAGAACTACGAGCAGCTCTACGGCTCGCTGTGGCAGGAGTGGCAGGCGCACGTGCGCCAGGCGCGGCCCAAGGCCAACGTGCGCCGCGTGACCGGCGAGATCGACGAATGGCTCGCCGCATCGGGCGGCGACCTCGCCAAGGCCACGGTCGAGGCGGGTCTCGCCGACAAGATCGGCACGCGGGTCGAATGGGGCGAGCGGGTGGCCAAGATCGCCGGCGACGACGAGTGGGACGAGACCCCCGGCGCGTTCGCCCACACCGAGATCGAACCCTGGCTGGCCGAGATCGCGCCCGACGAGCCCGGCAGTGCGATCGGCGTCATCACCATCGCCGGCGAGATCAGCGACGGCATGGCCGGCCCCGGCGAGGCCGGCGGCGAGCGCATCGCCGCGCTGCTCGACGACGCGCTCGACGACGACTTCAAGGCGCTCGTGGTGCGGGTCGATTCTCCCGGCGGAACCGTCACCGGCTCGGAGGCCATCCGCCGGGCGATCCTGCGGCACAAGGCCAAGGGTATTCCTGTGGTGGTCTCGATGGGCAACCTCGCGGCGAGCGGCGGCTACTGGGTCTCGACCCCCGCCCAGCGGATCTTCGCCGAGCCGGAGACGGTGACCGGCTCGATCGGCATATTCGGCGTCGTGCCGACC
>DATDLP010000376.1:0-9640 GCA_036519255.1 Croceibacterium sp. | reverse complement strand
CGACCCGCCCCCATGTACTTTTTTGTATCAAGCGGCCGGGCACCGGCCCGCCAACCGAGCCGAACGCCCGATGCCGCAAAGGCTAGCGAACGCGTCCGCGCTGAACGAGGTTCACGATGCCGAGCAGAACGATCGCGCCGACCAATGCAATGAGCAGGCCGGTGATCGAGAATTCCTGTACCGAGCCGGCCCAGCCGAACTGGTTGGCGATCAGGTTGCCAACCACCGATCCGACGCAACCGACCACGATATTCCAGATGATGCCCATCGAGGCGTCGCGGTTCATGACCATGCTGGCCAGCCAGCCGGCCACGCCACCAACGATCAGGGCGATGATCCATCCCATGTCCAGGTCCTCCTCTTCCGCCGCGCTCCTTGTGCGCACGACACTCCAACGGGACGTGCGCGGATGCGTTCCCTCGACCCGGGGCGAGGGAGTACGGTAGAATTCGGGAGAAAATGAGGCCGGCAACCCGGCAGGGGATCAGTACTTGAGCTGCCGTTCGTAGAGGTCGCGGTAGTGCTGGATCCGCGTCACGCGCAGGCCCTGCATGCCCGAGCGGTCGACCGCGCGCTGCCAGCCGGCGAATTCCTCCAGCGTGAGGTTGTAGCGCTCGAGAACCTCGTCGATCGTCAGCAGGCCGCCGTTGACCGCGGCAACCACCTCGGCCTTGCGGCGCACGACCCACCGCTTGGTGGACGGCGACGGCAGATCGGCGACCGTCAACGGCTCGCCGAGCGGGCCGATCACTTGCGCCGGACGGATTTTCTGGTTCTCGATCATTTACTTCCTCATGGCGCGCTGGTCTGCGCCGCGCACGGCACGCCATGTGCCCGCCGGGTCTTTGCCATTGCCTGAAACATCAGGGTTAACATCCTGCTTACCATTGTGGTGCGCCGCGATTCGCCGGGCAGAACCGGCGTCGAAACTCGCCTCGCCGCCCTCGTCGAGCTGGCCCGGCAGGATCCGCAGATCGCGCACTTGCGAGAAGCGGGCGACCAGGTCGCCCCAGTCGAGCGGACGCAACGCGCCCCCGTCCCATTGCTCGTCATCGAGCGGACGGGCCTCGCTGGGCCGGAGAGGTTTACCCTCGAACATGCCCCCGTTTAGACTCGCAAGGGTCAAGATCGAGTAAATCGCCAGTTTACCCGCCGTTAGCGCGCGCCGTTTGGTGCAGCGCGCAGCGCCGTGTAAGGCGCGCCGCATGAATCCGGCGCTTCCCCTAAGCCTACCCGACTCCCGCGACGCGGCCGCGTTGTTCGATCTGCCGCGCGCGGCGGAGGCCTGCCGCGTGGTCGTCGCGTTGTCGGGCGGGGTCGACAGCTCGGTGGTCGCCGCGCTCGCGGCCGCAAGCGGCGCCGAGGTGATCGGGGTGACGCTGCAGCTCTACGACTACGGCGCCGCCACCGGGCGCAAGGGCGCCTGCTGCGCCGGCGACGACATCCGCGACGCGCGCGCTGTCGCCGACCGGCTCGGCTTCGCGCACTACGTGTTCGATCACGAGAGCGCGTTCCGCAACGAGGTGGTCGAGCGCTTCGCCGACGACTATCTCGCGGGCCGTACGCCGATCCCGTGCATCCGCTGCAACATGGGCCCCAAGTTCACCGACCTCCTGCGCATGGCGCGCGAGCTCGGCGCCGACTGCCTCGCCACCGGGCATTACGTGCGGCGGATCGCCGGGCCGGCGGGCCCCGAGTTGCACCGCGCGCTCGATCCCGCGCGCGACCAGTCGTACTTCCTCTACGGCACGACCGAGGCCCAGCTCGATTTCCTTCGCTTCCCGCTCGGCGGGATGCCCAAGGCGGACGTGCGGCGGATCGCCGAGGGCTTCGGCCTCGCCGTGGCGGCCAAGCCGGACAGCCAGGACATCTGCTTCGTGCCCGACGGCGACTACGCGCGAATCGTCCGCTCGGTGCGGCCCGAAGGCGCGCGGCCCGGCCGCATCGTGCATGCCGAGAGCGGCGAGGCGCTCGGCGAGCACGCGGGGGTGATCCACTACACGGTGGGCCAGCGGCGCGGGCTCGAGATCGGCGGGCAGCCGGAGCCGCTCTACGTCGTCGCGCTCGACGCCGCCGCGGCCGAGGTTCGGGTCGGGCCAAAGCGGCTGCTGGCGGTGCGCGCCGCGACGATCGCCGAGACCAACCGGATCGGCCGGCTGCCCGACATGCCGCTGACCGCCAAGGTTCGCTCGATGGCGAAACCGGTGCCGGTCACGCTCGACGGGCCTCTCGGAGACGGCGCGCAGACGACGATTCGCTTTGCCGAGCCCGAATACGGCGTCGCGCCGGGGCAGGCGGCGGTGCTCTACGCCGGCGACCGGGTGGTCGGCGGCGGGTGGATCGAAGAGACCGAACCCGCCTAGCGGTCCCACGGCTCGAGCAGGCAGCCGTATCCTTCGCGGTAATGCGCGGTGGCGCTCGACAGCAGCGGGACGCGCGCGGTGACGCTTTTCGTTTCGGGATCGTCGCTGAGGAAGACGAGCGCCATGCCGGGCTCGAAGTCTTTCTCGCAGTCGCCGATCGGGCGCCCGGCGACATAACGGCACGAGCATGCGGTGCGCGCGCCGAACGCGGCGCCGGTCGCGGTATAACCGGCGATCGGCTCGCGGTAGAACCAGCCCACGGCGAGGCCGAGGACGAGCGCGACGAGGAGCGCCTTGGGCCAGATCCTGCGGCGTCTGCCGGTGCTTCGCTTTGCGGTTGCCATCGCCCGATGCCTGGAGGAAGAAGCGGCGCCGATGCCGCGTGCCGCCCTCCCTATCTTGGTCACCGCGCTGCTGCCAGCCCTGCTCGCGGCCGGCTGCAGCGATGCGTCCCCGCCGCCCGAGCCCCCGCTGCCCGCGGCCGCGCTCGCTGCGGTGCGCGACGATCCCGGCGTAGCTCGCGAGCAGCTCGCGCGCGCGGTCGACGCGGTGTTCACGAGCGAAGGGATCGGCGAAACCCGCGCGCTCGTGGTGATGCACGGCGGCAAGATCGTCGCCGAGCGCTATGCCGAGGGCTACGCGCGCGAGACGAAATTCCTCGGCTGGTCGATGTCGAAGACCGTCACCGCACTGATGATCGGCATGCTGGTCGCAGACGGCCGGCTGCACCTCGACCGGTCGCCGCCGATCCCGCGCTGGCAGCGCACCGGCGACCCGCGCGGCGAGATCACGCTGCGCCAGCTGCTGCAGATGCGCGCGGGCCTGCAGCACGAGGAGAAGGCCGAGCCGGTCTACACCTCGCCCGAAGTGCGGATGATGTTCCTCGACGGGCGCGACGACCAGGCCGGCTGGGCCGAGGCGCAGCCGCTCGAGCATGAGCCGGGCCGGGTGTTCGAGTATTCGACCCCGACCGCGATGATCCTGGCCGACGCTGCCGCGCGGGTGCTGGTGCCCGATGGCGACGCGGCGCAACGCCAGCGCGCTGTGAGCGATTTCCTCCGTGCGCGGATCGCAGTGCCGCTGCAGCTCGAATCGCTGACCGCCGAATACGACCGGGCGGGAACGATGATGGGTGGCAGCATGGTCTGGGCCACCGCGCGCGACTGGGCGCGGTTCGGCGAGTTCCTGCGCCACAAGGGCTCGGTCCGGGGGGCCCAGATCGTGCCGCGCGGGTGGATCGAGTTCATGACCGCGCCGAGCCCGCGCGCGCCCGACTACGGCGCGATGACCTGGCTCAACCGCGATTCGGGCGGCGAGCGCGAGGTGTTGTTCCCCGACCAGGGCCCGGCGAGCCTGTTCGCCGCGGTCGGGCACCTCGGGCAATACGTGCTGGTCTCGCCGGCGCAGAAGCTGACCGTGGTGCGGCTCGGCAAGACCGACGAGCCGGGGCGCGATGCGCTGGTCGACGCGCTGGCGAAAATCGTCGCGCTTTACCCGGAGACGTAGAAAGTCCCTTCGACCACGGTCGCGCAGCGACCGCCGAGCCAGACCCGCTCGCCCCCGGGATTCTTGGCGAGCCGACAAGCCAGCTCTCCGCCGCGCGCCGAAGCCTGGTGCGCGGTGAAGCCGGCCCGGCCAAGCCGCGCGGTCCAGAACGGTGTCAGCACCGCGTGCGCCGAACCGGTCACGCTGTCCTCGTCGACTCCGGCGCCGGGGATGAACACGCGGCTGACCACGTCGGTCGCGCTGCCCGGCGCTGTGCAGATGAACTGGTCGTCGCCGAGCCGACCGAGCCCGCGCAAGTCGGGCGCGAGGCCGCGCACTTCTTCCTCGCTCGCATAGACGAACAGGTTGTAGCCGTCGGGCGAGCGCCGGACCTCGCAGGGTTCGGCCCCGAGCAGCGCGACGGCTTCGGGCCAGTCCGCGCGTTCGGTCGGGATCGCCGGCAGCGCGAGCTCGTAGCCGCCGCCGACGATGCGGCGGACCTCGATCATGCCGGCCTCGCGCGTGCGGAAGGTGACTCGCTCGCCCCCGTCTCGCCCGAGCAGCACGTGCCCGCTGGCCAGCGTCGCATGACCGCACAGCCGGACCTCGCATGCGGGCGTGAACCAGCGCAGCTCCCAATCCGCCTCCCCGCTGGCGTCGGGCACGAGGAAGGCGGTGTCGGCGAACCCGATCTCGGCACCGATCGCCTGCAGCGTCGCGTCGGGCAGCCAGCCGTCAAGCAGAAGCACCGCGGCCTGGTTGCCGGCGAAGGCCCGCCGCGCGAACGCGTCGACGTGCCAGTAGGGCACCCGGCTCACGGCTTGCTCTCCAGCCGCGCGAACTCGTCGTCCTCGACCAGCGCGTTGCCCGGTTCGTCGACATGGCCCTCGGGATCGATGTGGATCAGCAGCTCGAGATCGGGGAACGCTGCGCACAGGTCGGCCTCGACCCGCTCGATCACCGCGTGCGCCGCCGCCACGGTCATCGCCGGCGGCAGGTCGACGTGGAACTGCGCGAAGTCGCGGTGGCCGCTCGTGCGGGTCCGCAGGTCGTGCAGCCGCGACAGCTCGGGGTGTCGCGCAGCATGCTCGACGAAGCGCTGACGCTTCTCCTCGGGCCACTCGCGGTCCATCAGGTTGTCGACCGCCTCGCGCGAGGCCCGCCAGGCGTTCCACAGCAACCAGGCGGCGATGGCGAGGCCGAACAGCGGATCTGCCCGGTGGAGCCCGAGGTACTGGTCGAGCGCGAGCGCGGCGATCACCGCGAGGTTGAGCAGCAGGTCCGACTGATAGTGAACGTTATCCGTGCGGATCGCCAGCGAGCCGGTCCGGCGGATCACGTGGCGCTGCCAGGCAAGCAGCGCGAGCGTGGCAACGATCGCGACGAGCGAGACGCCGATGCCCTCGGCCGCGGAATCGGTGCGCCCGCCCTCGACCAGCCGCGTGATCGCACGGAAGCCGATCGCGGTGGCCGAGAGCGCAATCAGGATCACCTGGATCATCGCCGCGAGCGCCTCGGCCTTGCCGTGGCCGAAGCGGTGGCTCTCGTCCGCCGGCTGCGCCGCGACCCACACGCCGACAAGCGTTGCGAGGCTGGCAACAAGGTCGAGCGCGGTGTCGGCGAGGCTGCCGAGCATCGCGGTCGAGCCGGTCTGCCACGCGGCCCAGCCTTTGAGCACCGCAAGCGCCAGCGCCAGCGCGATCGACGCGAGCGCCGCGCTGCGGGTCAGGAAGGCGCGAGAATCGGTCATGCTGCCAAAAGTCGCACGAAAGTCAGCCCAAGGCGCGATTCGCCCTTTAGAATGATATCAATCAAATATCTGATATTTAAGGATATAATAGAGAACTGCTCCATCCTTGCGCGGTGCGCGTGAACAGCCGGCGCTCGTGCAGGCGATGCGGGCGGGAGAGCCAGAACTCGATCCGTTCGGGCATGAGGCAAAAGCCGGTCCAGTGCGCCGGCCGCGGCACCGCGCCGTCGGGATGGTCGGCGCGCAGACCCTCGACCCGGTCGAGGTAGGTCTTGCGGGAATCGAGCGGGCGCGACTGGTCCGAGGCGGCCGAGCCGAGCCGCGAATCCGGGTGGCGCGAGGCGAAGTAGGCGTCGGCCATGTCTGCGGGCACCTCGGAGAGCGGCCCTTCGATGCGCACCTGCCGGTGGAGCGACTTCCAGTGGAACAGCAGCGCCGCGCGCGGATTGGCGCCGATCTCGCCGCCCTTGCGGCTCTGGGCATTGGTGTAGAACACGAAGCCCTCGGGCCCGTGCTCCTTGAGCAGCACCATCCGTACCGAAGGCAGGCCGTCCGGGGTCGCCGTGGCGAGCGCCATCGCATTGGGATCATTGGGCTCGCTCAGCGCCGCCTCGGCGAACCACGCATCGAACAGCGCCAGCGGGTCGCCGTGGGGAATCGCGTCGTGTTCAGCGTGCATCGGCCAATTCCAATCCTCGCCCGTTTACGGGGGAGGAGCGTTCGAGACGGATCGTTCGCTCATGTCCCAGCCCTATCGGCTCGCTGCCGTGGAGAAAAGCCTCGCGCTTGCGCCCCGCGACTGTTCTGCCTAGCTAACACAGATGGCCGATCCTTACGCGACCCTTGGCGTCCCCCGCGGAGCAGACGAGAAGGACATCAAGTCCGCCTACCGCAAGCTCGCCAAGGAGCTGCACCCCGACCGCAACAAGGACAACCCCAAGGCCGCCGAGCGCTTCTCCGACGTGACCCGGGCTTACGACCTGCTGAGCGACAAGGACAAGCGCGCGCGGTTCGACCGCGGCGAGATCGATGGCGAGGGGAACCCGGCCTCGCCGTTCGGCGGCGGCTTCCGCGGCGGTGGGTTCAACTCGCGCAGCAGCGGGGCGCGCGGGCCCGCGCCGGGCGACTTCGAGGGCTTCGGCAGCGAGGACATGGACCTCGGCGACATCTTCGAGGGGCTGTTCGGCGGGATGGGCGGCGCACGGCCCGGCGGACCGGGCGGGATGGGCGGTGGGTTCGGCAACCGGCGCCAGGCGCCTCCGCAGCGCGGGGCGAACATGACCTATCGGCTCAAGGTCCCGTTCGCCGACGTCGCTGCGCTCAAGCCCCAGCGCGTCGGGCTGTCCGACGGCTCGACGGTCGACCTCAAGCTGCCCGCCGGGGTCGAGGACGGCACTCAGATGCGGCTCAAGGGCAAGGGCCATGCCGGTCCCGGTGGCGCGGGCGATGCGCTGGTCACGATCGAGATCGAGCGGCACGCGTTCTTCACACGCGAGGGCGACGACGTGCGGCTCGAGCTGCCGATCACGCTCGACGAGGCGGTGCGCGGAGCCAAGGTCAAGGTGCCGACGGTCGACGGCGCGGTCATGCTGACCATCGCGCCTGGATCGGGCTCGGGCAAGGTGCTGCGGCTCAAGGGCAAGGGTTTCTCGAAGAAGGGTGGCGAGCGCGGCGACCAGCTGGTCACGCTCGAGATCGAGCTGCCCGACGACCTCGCCGAGCTCGCCGACCGGCTCGAAGGGTGGAGCGACGGCTCCCATCCGCGGAACCGGCTGGGCATGTGAGCGATTTGCCAAGGCACCGAGGCGGTTAGGAAAGGGCTCGATGGCGCCAGGCCCCGCGGAGCATGACCGGCCCGGCCAGCCGGTGCCCGACCTTTCGCCCGAAGCGCGGCGCAGGGCCGCGCTCAAGCACAAGGCCGGCCTGCCCGGACAGGTCGCCCAGGCGATCGGCCCGGGAAGCCGCGCGCGCGAGGTCGCCGCGCGGGTGTTCGTGGGCACCTACAACGACGGGTTCATCCACGCAGGCAATCTCGCCTATCTCGCGGTCCTGTCGATCTTCCCGTTCTTCATCACCGGCGCCGCGGTGTTCTCGCTGGTCGGCGAGGAGAACGAGCGCGCGGCAACGATCAACGCGCTGCTGTTCGCGCTGCCGCCGGTGGTCGGCGACGTCATCGCGCCGGTCGCGCGCGGGGTGATCGCCGAGCGCAGCGGGTGGGTGCTGTGGGGCGGCGGGCTGGTCGGGCTGTGGACCGTCGGCAACCTGGTCGAGACCATCCGCGACATCCTGCGGCGCGCGTACGGCACCCGGGCGACCAAGGGGTTCTGGCACTACCGCCTGCTGTCGACCGGGATCACGCTCGGCGCAGTGGTGCTGCTGATGCTGAGCCTGATCGCACAGTTCATCATAGGCGCAGCCCAGGAAGTGATCTCCGCCTGGATTCCCCAGCTGGTCGACTGGGTCGACAGCCTGGCGCTGTCGCGCGCGGTGCCCGCGCTCGGGTTGTACCTCTCGCTCTACCTGATCTTCTACACCCTGACCCCGGCCGCCTACCGCAAGCGGCGCTATCCCAAATGGCCCGGCGCGCTGGTTACGACCGGCTGGTGGGTGGCGGTCACCGCGGTGCTGCCGCCGCTGCTCAGCAGCGTGTTCTCCTACGATCTGACTTACGGCTCGCTCGCCGGGATCATGATCGTGCTTTTCTTTTTCTGGCTCGTCGGCTTAGGGATGGTCATGGGTGCAGAGCTGAATGCGGCGCTGGCGGTCACTCCCGAAGAGGAGGAGGACCGGATCGGCCAGACCGACAATCGGGTGCGAGCGAAAGACCGGGAGGACAACAGCCGATGACGTCGCAGACGAACGGGCTGATGCAGGGCAAGCGCGGGCTGATCATGGGCCTCGCCAACGAGAAGTCGCTGGCGTGGGGAATCGCGCAGAAGCTGGCCGAGCACGGCGCCGAACTGGCGTTCTCGTATCAGGGGGAAGCGCTCGAGAAGCGCGTGCGCCCGCTCGCCGAGCAGCTCGGCTCGGATTTCTGCTTCGATTGCGACGTGTCGGACATGGCGGCACTCGACGCGGCGTTCGACACGCTCAAATCTCGCTGGGAGACGATGGACTTCCTGGTCCACGCGATCGGCTTCTCGGACAAGACCGAGCTGCGCGGGAAGTACGTCGACACCAGCCTCGACAACTTCCTGATGACGCTCAACATCTCGGCCTACTCGCTGGTCGCGGTGACCAACCGCGCGCGGCCGATGATGCCCAACGGCGGCAGCGTGCTCACGCTGACCTACTACGGGGCCGAGAAGGTCGTGCCGCACTACAACGTGATGGGCGTGGCCAAGGCGGCGCTCGAGACCAGCGTGAAGTATCTCGCGAACGACCTCGGGCCGGAGAACATCCGCGTCAACGCGATCAGCGCCGGGCCCATCAAGACCCTCGCCGCGAGCGGCATCGGCGACTTCCGCTACATCCTCAAGTGGAACGAGCTCAACGCACCGCTGCGCCGCAACGTGACGATCGAGGATGTCGGCGGCGCGGGCCTGTACATGCTGAGCGACCTGTCGAGCGGGGTGACCGGCGAGGTGCACCACGTCGATTCGGGCTACCACGTGGTCGGCATGAAACAGGAAGACGCGCCCGACATCTCGCTGGCGTGAGCGCGGCGAAGTTCAACGGGCGTTAACCCACCGCAGCGCAGCCTCTGCGGACTGGGCAGGGGCAGGGGGGCTGATGCGGACAGGATCGTGGTCGCGGGTCGTGACAGGCCTGCTGGCAATGCTCGCGCTGTCCGCGGCGGCCCCCTCCGCGGCGCAGGTTAATCCGCAACTCAGCGCATTCGAGAACGGAGTGGTCGAAGGCGACGAGCCCGACGTCGCGCCGCGTGCGCGCATCCTCGATTTCGTCGGCGAAGCGCGCATCACGGGCGCGACGGCCGACATCACGCTCGAGTTCCTGCTCGGCACCGACGGCCCCGGTACCGACGAGATCCGGCTCGACCTCGCGCTGCCGCGCGGGGCGGTAGTGACCGGCTACGCGCTCG
>DATDLP010000375.1:0-3051 GCA_036519255.1 Croceibacterium sp. | reverse complement strand
CGACGTCTCGCGCGTGGTCTCGGACATCCTCTCCGAAGTGCGCCAGCGCGGCGACGACGCGGTCAGCGAGTACACGCTGCGGTTCGACAAGCACAACCTGGCGAACGACGAGGACTGGCGCATCTCGCCGGCCGAATGCGCCGCCGCCTTCGCCGCGCTCGACCCGCCGATGCGCGAGGCGCTCGAGCTCGCCGCCGAGCGGATCCGCGCGTACCACCTCGACCAGCTGCCCAAGGACCGCGATTTCACCGACGACGTCGGCGTACGCCTCGGCGCGAAGTGGCGCGCGGTCGATGCCGCCGGGCTCTACGTCCCGGGCGGCCGCGCGGCCTATCCCTCGTCGCTGCTGATGAACGCGATCCCGGCCAAGGTCGCCGGGGTCGAGCGGATCGTCGTGGTCACACCGAGCCCGCGTGGACAGGTCAACCCCCTGGTGCTCGCCGCCGCGCACCTCGTCGGGGTCGACGAGGTCTGGCGCATCGGCGGCGCGCAGGCGATCGCCGCGCTCGCCTACGGCACCGAGCGGATCGCCCGCGTCGATGTGATCACCGGCCCCGGCAACGACTACGTTGCCGAGGCCAAGCGCCAGCTGTTCGGCGTGGTCGGCATCGACATGGTCGCCGGGCCGAGCGAGATCCTCGTCATCGCCGACAACAAGAACGATCCCGACTGGATCGCGGCCGACCTGCTGAGCCAGGCCGAGCACGATCCCTCGTCGCAGTCGATCCTGATCACCGACGACGGCAAGTTCGCCGATGTGGTGGCCGATGCGATCGACGTGCAGTGCACCATGCTCAGCACCGAGGACACCGCACGGCAGAGCTGGGACGAAAACGGGGTGCTGCTGATCGTCAACGACCTCGCCGAGGCCCCCGCGCTCGCCAACCGCCTCGCCGCCGAGCACGTCGAGCTTGCGGTCGACGAGCCCGAGGTGCTGTTTTCGCAGTTGCGCCACGCCGGCAGCGTGTTCCTCGGCCGCTACACGCCCGAGGCCGTCGGCGACTACGTCGCGGGCCCCAACCACGTGCTGCCGACCGGGCGCCGCGCACGCTTCGCCAGCGGGCTCTCGGTGCTCAACTTCATGAAGCGCACCAGCTTCATCGGCATGGGGCCCGAAGCGCTCGCGCAGATCGGCCCTGCCGCGGTCACGCTGGCCACGGTCGAGGGCCTGCCTGCCCACGCCAGGTCGGTCGAGCTGCGCCTAAAATGAGCAAGAAACCCTCCCCCTCGCGCCGCCGCTCGGCTGCCCGCCTCGCCGCGGTGCAGGCGCTGTACCAGCGGCAAATGGAAGCCACCCCGCTCGCGCGGCTGCTCAACGAGTTCCACCAGCACCGGCTGGGCCAGGAAATCGAGGACGAGCAGTACATCGCCGCCGAAGTCGCGTTCTTCGACGACGTGGTCTCGGGCGTGATTGCGCGCGAGGAAGAGATCGACGGGCTGCTGGCCGAACGGCTGACCAACGACTGGAAGCTCGAGCGGCTCGACAAGACCCTGCTGCAGATCTTGCGCGCGGGGGCCTACGAATTGCTCGCGCGGCCGGACATTCCGCCGGGCACGACGATCACCGAGTATCTCGACGTGGCGCACGCGTTCTTTGACAAGGGCGAGACCAAGTTCATCAACGGCGTGCTCGACGGCGTGGCGAAGGCGGTTCGGGCCTAAGCCGAAAACCCCCCACCTTACTTCCGTTCGTCCCGAGCGAAGTCGAGGGAACGGGCCGAGCGGAGCCGAGGCCCTGCGCCAACCGCAACTTCTCGGCTACGCTCGAAGAGGTTCCTCGACTTCGCTCGGGAGGAACGGGTCAGGTTTGATCAGGCTGAAAGCCGGGTCACGGCTGCCCCGCGAACACCCAATCCAGGTAAGCCGCCAGCCGCACGCCCCCCTGCTGCAGCCGCTGCTCGACGCTCGGCTTCCACTGCCACTCGTAATTCCACGACAGCACGACCGGCGATTCCAAAGTGCCCAGCCCCAGCTCCGCGCCGGTCGCCGGGTAGATCCGGTCGCGCAGCGCGGTGCTCTCGTCGATCCACGTGGCCGGCCGCGGATCCCACCACGCAACCACTTGCTCAGGTGTGGTCCGGCCTTGCAGCCGGTCCGCGTACTCGGTGAAGCCGAGCAGCTGGTGGTTGATGATGCCCTCGTCCCACACCCAGTGCAGGTTCTGCGGGGCGTCGAACCACTTGACCTTGAAGTCGTTGGCACCGCGGTCGCCCGGCTTGCCGGCGTGGAGCGGCATGTACAGGTCGGGCACGATGTGGATCACGAAGCGCAGTGCGGTGGCCTTGTCCTCGCGGCTTGCCGCCGGGTCGCGCAGCACTGCGGTGAAGCGCTCGAGCGCGGTCGCCGCGTCGCCTTCGGGCGGATGGGCGAGCTGGTCGGCGTGCTGGCCCGGCGGCAGGGTCACGAAATGGAACGGCGAAACCTCCTTCCAGAACGGATCGGGGTTCGAACGCTCCTCGTCGGGCCAGGTCGCCGCTTCGGCCATGCTTTCGCTGCCGAGGATCTGTTGGACCTGGGCGCGCGTTCGCCCGCTGATGTTGCGCTCCGCCAGCTCCGCGCTTACCCGATGGCCTGTCGGCCCCCAGGCTGCGGCGGGCGACGAGCCCGCGGCGAGGGTCGCGCAGAGAGCGAACGCGATGAGGCGGGACATGCGAGACTCCTTGAGTGCTTCGGCGTTGCCCTTCCCTAGCCGAATGACCGACCGATGAAAGCCGAAGCCGCGTTCATCGAAAGCCTACGCTCGCTCGCCAGCCACCCCGCCGCGCGCGGCCTCGCCGACGACGCGGCAGTGCTCGAAGTCGGCGGCGAAACGCTGGTGCTGACCCACGACATGCTGGTCGAGGACGTCCACTTCCTGCCCTCGCAGTCGCGTGCCGACGTCGCCTGGAAGCTGGTCGCGACCAACCTGTCGGATCTTGCCGCCAAGGGCGCCGAGCCGCTGGGCGTGCTGCTCGGCTACATGTTCGGCGAGGATGAAGCCGGGTTCCACGCCGGCCTGGCCGACGTGCTCGAGCACTACGGCGTGCCCCTGCTCGGCGGCGACACGGTCTC
>DATDLP010000374.1:0-11884 GCA_036519255.1 Croceibacterium sp. | reverse complement strand
GCGTGGTCTCGGCGCTCGGCCGCCCGGTCTACGCCACCGCGATCACCGCGCTCGCCATCGGCGTGAGCGCGCTGACCAACTACATGTTCGTGTTCGGCAACTTCGGGGCGCCGGCGATGGGCCTCGAAGGCTCGGCGCTGGCCAGCGTGATCACCGGCGTGTTCGGCTTCCTGTCGTACATCGTCGCGATCCAGGCCGACCGGCGGCTGCGCCGCTACCGCCTGTTCGGCAACTGGTGGCGCACCGAGTGGCAACGCTTCGGCCAGCTCGTGCGCACCGGGCTGCCGGTCGCGGGCACGATCCTCGCCGAGGCCGCGCTGTTCAGCGGCGCGGCGTTCCTGATGGGCAACATCGGCGCCTCGCAGCTCGCCGGGCACACGATCGCGCTGCAAGTCGCCGCGCTCGCGTTCCAGATTCCGTTCGGCGTCGGCCAGGCGGCGACGATCCGCGTCGGCTACCACTACGGCGCGCGCGATTCCGCGGCGCTCGGCCGCGCCGGCTGGGTGGCGATCGCGCTGGGCACCGGGTTCATGGCGCTGACCGCATCGGTCATGACCTTCGCTCCCGTGCTAGTGCTCGGCATCTACGTCGATACCGAGGCGGCGCGGAACGCGGCGCTGATGGGATTTGCGGTACAGTTCATGGCGGTGGCGGCGGCGTTCCAGTTGTTCGACGGGCTGCAGGCGGTCGCCGCGGGCGCGCTGCGGGGGCTGCAGGATACGCAAGTGCCGATGCTGATCGCGCTGTTCGGCTACTGGGTCCCCGGGCTCGGCACCGCGGTCTGGCTCGGGTTCTACACCTCGCTCGAGGGGCTCGGCATCTGGATCGGGCTGATGGCCGGGCTCGTGGTCGTTGCGCTGCTCATGCTCCGGCGCTGGTCGCGCCGCGACCGGCTCGGATTGCTGCCGGCCTGACCCACACCGCGGCGCGCACGAAAAACCGCCCCGGAGCGAGGCACCGGGGCGGCAAATTTCGCCAGGAGAGGGAAGGGTCTCAGGCGGCTTCGGCTTCTTCGCCCGGATCGCGCAGCACGTAGCCGCGGCCCCAGACGGTTTCGATGTAGTTGTCCCCGCCGCACGCGCTCGACAGCTTCTTGCGCAGCTTGCAGATGAACACGTCGATGATCTTCAGCTCGGGCTCGTCCATCCCGCCATAGAGATGGTTGAGGAACATTTCCTTGGTCAGCGTGGTGCCCTTGCGCAGCGAGAGCAGCTCGAGCATCGCGTATTCCTTGCCGGTCAGGTGGACCCGCGCGCCATCGACCTCGACGGTCTTGGCGTCGAGGTTGACCGCCAGCTTGCCGGTGCGGATGACCGACTGCGAATGGCCCTTCGAGCGGCGCACCACGGCATGGATGCGGGCGACCAGCTCGTCGCGATGGAACGGCTTGGTCACGTAGTCGTCGGCGCCGAAGCCGAACGAGCGAATCTTGGAGTCCATCTCGGAGATGCCCGAGAGGATCAGCACCGGCGTCTGCACCTTAGCCACCCGCAGCTTCTTGAGCACGTCGTAGCCGTGCATGTCGGGCAGGTTAAGGTCTAGCAGGATGATGTCGTAGTCATACAGCTTGCCGAGGTCCAAGCCCTCCTCGCCGAGGTCGGTCGAGTAGACGTTGAAGCCTTCCGTCGTGAGCATGAGCTCGATCGCCTTGGCGGTGGTCGGCTCGTCTTCGATCAGCAGCACGCGCATGGGTATCCCCCTTCAACCCCTCGGTAACAGCTCGCTAAGAGGTGTTGCCCGGAATTAACCAAGCCATGTCTCAACGAAAAAGGTTAATTTTTCCTTTAACGATTTCGAAAGATCGCGAGTCATTTGTGCCACAGTGGTCGCGGCCAAGCGGTACTGGCGCGCGACGAACGACGCCGGACCGCGGCTCTCCTAGGCGAAAGTACGTGCACGCGAACGGCGCCGCGCGCTCCTAGGCCACGTTTGCCAGCTTCTTCTGCCGCCGCCGCTGGACCGATGAGCCGATACCGATCGCCTCGCGGTATTTCGCCACCGTGCGCCGGGCGAGATCGAAGCCCTTCCCGCGCAGCAGGTCGACCAGCTGGTCGTCGCTAAGGATGTCGCCCGGATCCTCGGCGTCGCACAGCGCGCGGATTTGCGCTTTGACCGCCTCGGCCGAAACCGCGCCCTCGCCGTCGGCCGAGGCCACGCCGCTGGTGAAGAAGTACTTGAGTTCGAACGTGCCGCGCTTGCAGTTGAGATACTTGTTCGAGGTGACCCGGCTGACCGTGCTCTCGTGCAGCGAGACCGCCTCGGCCACCGCACGCAAGGTCAGCGGCTTGAGCTGCGAGACGCCGTGGCGGAAGAAGCCTTCCTGCTGCTTCACAATTTCCGCGGCGACCTTGAGGATCGTCTTCTGCCGCTGGTCGAGCGCCTTGATCAGCGCCTTGGCGTCGGCCAGCTTCTCGCCGAGCCAGCTTTTCGAGGCACGGTCGATGCAGCCGTTCTTGAGCTCGACGTAGTACGAGCGGTTGACCACCAGCCGCGGCAGCGTGGCCTCGTTGAGCGCGATGTCCCAGCGGCCGGTACTGCCGGTGATGAGGATGTCGGGCACCACGGGCGCGCGATCGCCGGCGCCGAACTTCAGCCCTGGCTTCGGATCGTAGCTGCGCAGCTCGACCAGCATCTCGGCGAGATCCTCGTCGTCGACGTCGCACGTGCGCTTGAGCCGGGCGAACTCGCCGCGCGCGACGAGCTCTAGATTGTCGATCAGCCGCGCCATGCACGGGTCGTAGCGATCAGCTTCCCGCGCCTGCAGCGCGAGGCACTCGGACAGCGTACGCGCGCCGACGCCGGTCGGATCGAGCGACTGGACCACCGCCAGCGCCTCCTCGACGCAGGCGAGCGGCACGTCGAGGTCCGCCGCCACCTCGCGCAGCGGGCTGGCCAGATAGCCGGCCTCGTCGAGCAGCCCGATCAGGTGGCGGGCGACGAACAGCACGCGCGCGTCATCCGCCGCGGTGCCGACTTGCGCTTCGAGATGCTCGGCCAGCGTCGGATCGTCGCCGCCGCGCTCGCCGATGTCGGGCATGTCCTCGCCGCCGCCGGATCCCGCGGTCGCCGACCAGTCGCCGGTGTCGCGGTCGCGGTCGAGCGCGCTGGTGTCGATGTCGAGCGGCGCGTCGGCTTCGCCCTGCCCCCGCAGGATCAGCTCGTCTGCGGTCGGCTCCTCGCGCGGCGTTTCGGCGACGGCATCGGACTCGGCGGGCCGATCGAGCGCGATCTCGCCGGCCTCGAGCAGCGGGTTGCTCTCGAGCGCCTCGCCGAGAAACGCCTCGATCTCGAGGTTGGACAGCGCCAGCAGCTTGATCGCCTGCTGCAGCTGCGGCGTCATCGCCAGCGTCTGGCTCTGCCTGAGGTCGAGGCGAGGCCCCAGTGCCATGGCTCAGCGTTCTCCCCGGCCCCGCATCACAAGGTGAAGCTCTCGCCCAGGTAAAGCCGGCGCACGTTCTCGTCGGCCACGAGGTCCTCGGGGCTGCCGGCGAACAGCACCTGGCCACCGTAGATGATGCAGGCACGGTCGACGATGTCGAGCGTCTCGCGCACGTTGTGGTCGGTGATCAGCACGCCGATCCCGCGCCGCTTGAGGTCCTTCACCAGCTCGCGGATGTCGCCGATCGACAGCGGATCGATCCCCGCGAACGGCTCGTCGAGCAGCATGATCGTGGGCTTGGCCGCCAGCGCGCGGGCGATCTCGCAACGGCGCCGCTCGCCGCCCGACAGCGCCATCGCCGGGCTGTCGCGCAGGCGGGTCAGGTGGAACTCCTCGAGCAGCCGCTCGAGTTCCTCGGCGCGCGTAGCCCTGTCGGGCTCGACCAGTTCGAGCACGCAGCCGATGTTCTGCGCCACGGTCATGCCGCGGAAGATCGAGGTTTCCTGCGGCAGGTAGCCTAGGCCGAGGATCGCGCGGCGGTACATCGGCAGCTTGGTGACATCGACGCCGTCCATCAGGATGCGCCCCGAATCGGGCCGCACGAGGCCCATGATCGAATAGAAGCAGGTGGTCTTGCCGGCGCCGTTGGGGCCGAGCAGGCCGAGCACCTCGCCCTTGCCGACGGTCAGCGAAATGTCGCTCAGCACCGCGCGCTTGTCGTAGCTCTTGGCGATCGAGACCACCTCGAGTCCGCCCTGCGGGATCGGGGGCGCGGCGTTGGCGGACGCCTCGGCCATCCTGTCGGCCAGCGCGCGGGTGTCGGGGGCGGCGTCGTCGAGTGCGGTCATCGGGGCCGATCTAGCATGGCTTGCCGCGGTTTGAAGCCCATTGGCAGGATTCCTGCATGGGAATTGCGGCAGGGCGTAGCAGAGCTCGGTCCGCCGCTCTTGGTTAGCGGGCTTGAACCCTTGCGCTCGCAGTGAGATAGTCCGAGTCGGGAGAGCAAAGGGAGAAGGGCGCATGGACAAGGCGCTGCGGGAGCGTTCGGCGACGCAAAAGCGCGCCGGAGCGAAGCTCGATTGGCGACGCAAGATGAGCGACCACGTCGCTTACGGGCTGCTGGTCTATACCGGGCTGCAGATTTTCGTGACGATGGGGGCACTGAAAGTCGGGCAAGGATCGATCCTGCCCTATTTCGCGCTGATCGTGCTGGTGGTGGCGATCATTCCGGGCTGCCGGATGTTCGAGAAGCGCTGGGAATCGCTCAGCGACAGCGAGGCCGCCAACCCCGAGCTGGCCGACCGCTACAAGCGCGACCGGCTGCTCGTCTGGCTGTTCGCGCTCGGCCTGCCGTTCGCGCTGACCGGGATTTTCAAGGGCGTCGAAGCGCTGCTCTGACGACCGTTTGAAGTCCGGGACAGCTCAGGCGGCCTTGGCCGCCTTGGCCCGTTCGATCGCCTCAAGCACGATCTGGCGCGCTGCGGCGGCATCGCCCCATTCGCCGACACGGACCCATTTCTCTTCTTCCAGATCCTTGTAATGCTTGAAGAAGTGCTCGATCTGCTGGAGCACGATCGAGGGCAGGTCCTGCCGCTCGCCGACATCCGAATAGTACGGGAAGGTCGTGTCCACCGGCACACAGATCAGCTTCTCGTCGCCGCCATGCTCGTCCTCGAGGTTGAGCACGCCGATCGGGCGGGCGCGCACGACGCAGCCGGGGATGAACGGCGAGCGCGAGATCACCAGCGCGTCGAGCGGATCGCCGTCGGGCGACAGAGTGTGCGGCACGAAGCCGTAGTTCGCCGGATAGCGCATCGGCGTATGCAGGATGCGGTCGACGAACAGCGCGCCCGACGGCTTGTCGAACTCGTACTTCACCGGCTCGCCGCCGGTCGGCACCTCGATGATGACGTTGAGGCTTTCCGGAGGGTTATCGCCGACCGGGATATATTCGATACGCATTGGATGCTCGCTTCCGTTGCTGGAAAAGGCACCCCCTCCCCTGTTTTGCGGGGCCCCTAGGCCATGCGCGCGGCGAAGGCGAGAGGCGAATTGCCGCCTCGCCAAAACTGCGGCATCAAGGCCCGGTACAAAGCGGCGCAGACCGCGACGAGAGGAGCACCCCCAATGCACGTAGGCCTGGCCACCGGGTTCGCCCACCAGCGCGGCGATTCCTATCCCGACGCGCAGTTCCTGCGCGAGGAGCTCGAGAACCTCGTGCTCGCCGAGGAGCTCGGGTTCGATTCGGTGTGGATCACCGAGCACCATTTCACCGACTACTCGATGTCGAACGATCCGCTGCAGCTGCTGACGTACCTCGCGGGCCGCACCAAGCGGGTGAAGCTCGGCACGCAAGTGATCATCGTGCCGTGGCGCGATCCGGTGCGGCTGGCCGAGGCGATCATCAACCTCGACCACGTCTCGAACGGCAGGGCGATCTGCGGCTTCGGCGGCGGCCTTTCGCCCGACGAGTTCAGGGGCCTGAGGATCGACCAGAACGAGAGCCGCGCGCTGTACAACGACATCCTCGGCATGGTCATCCCGGCGCTTGAGAGCGGCATTCTCGAAGGCGAGACCGAAACCATCAGCCAGCCGCGCGTCGAGCTGCGGCCGCGGCCGCTCAAGAGCTTCGAGGGGCGCAAGTTCTGCGGCTCGCTGTCGGGCAGCTCGATGTATTCGGCCGCGAAGCACGGCTTCGGCAACATGGTGCTGATGCTGCCGCAACGCGGCAAGGAGACGCCGCCGGACAAGTACGCCGAGGTGTGGCAGGAGGTGCACGGGCCGGGCACCAGGCCGCCTGCGCCGATGGTCAGCGGCAACTTCTACCTCGACGAGAGCGCCGAGTACGCCGAGCTGCAGGGCCGCAAGTACCTCGCCAACACGATGCGCGCGGCGGTGAAGAACTACAGCCTGGACAAGCCGGGGACGTTCAGCACGATCAAGGGCTACGAACAGTACGAGAACATGACCATGGAGCCCGAGGCGGTCGAGGAATACTCGCAGGCCTTCGGCCACGGCGCGGTGACCGGCACGCCGCAGATGATCCTCGAGCGGATGTGGGAACTGAAGCAGATCTACCAGCCACAGGGGTTCTTCCCGCACGTCTACTACGGCGGCATGCCGCAGGACGAGGCGCTCAAGAACATTCACCTGTTCGCCGAGAAGGTGCTGCCCGAGGTCAAGAGCTGGGACGCCGAGGTTTCGATCGACGACCGGTTCTTGGAGGCGGCGGAGTAACTCCCTCCTGCTCGCGGGAGGGGAGTTAGCCCCCCAGCACGTTGATCGTGAATGCGATCACGCCGATATTGAACACGAAGGCACCGAACGTGTGCAGCAGCACCACGCGGCGCAGCTTGCGCGAGGTGATGGCGACGTCCGAGGTCTGGAACGTCATGCCGAGCGTGAAGGCAAAATAGGCGAAATCGGGATAGGCGGGCGCGTTGGTGTCCGGGAAATCGAGCCCGCGGACGTCGGTGCCGGTCCCCGCGCGGGCGTAATACGTGTGTGCGTAGTGCAGCGTATAAACGGCGTTGGCGAACAGCCAGATCAGCAGCAGGGTGCCGACCAGCTTGACTGCGGCGACGATATCGCCGTCCCTCGCCGCGGGCATCTCGCCGGCGATCGCTGCCATCACCGCGAACCCCAGCAGTGTGGTCAGCACGAGCACCAGGAAGCGGTTCGCGTCGTTCGTCGCCGAATGCGTGCGCATCGCGGCGGCATCCGAATCGCGCACCAAGGGCAGCAGCGAGAGCAGGAACACCAGCGCTGCGGCGTCGAACGCGATCGCCGCGGCATCGCCCCAGTGGCCCTCGCCGAACGCGAACCGGTGGGCGAAGAAACCGACCGGCAGCAGCGCCAGAAACAGCAAGAAGCGCGGTGGCGCGAGGCGGTTGCCCAAGGTCGTTGCGAGGGATTGGCGCCCGGTCACGCGCATGTTGTAGCGGCGCGCAGCGCCGCCGTCATCGAGTTCGGGGCGCGAGCAGGCGGTCGAGGCCCTGCTCGCCCTCTCCGGCAGGCTCGAGCCATGGCCAGCGCAATCCGTCGTGATACGCCACCGGCACTGTCAGGTAGCGGTCGCCGCGCTTGACCAGCAGCTCGATCGGCGCAGTGCCGCCTTTCGCCGCGGTGATCGCGGCTTTTATCGCGTCGCCGCTGTAGGCCTCGCCGTTGACCGCCACGATCTGCGCGGTGTTGACGATCCCGGCGTCGAACGCCGGGCTGCCCCACAAGGTGGCGGTGACCTTGCCGTCCTTGTCGAGCGAGACGCCGAGCGAATACTGCAGGTTGATCGACCCCGCATTGCCCGCGCGGCCCTTCTCGTACGGATTGGGCTCCTCCTTCCACACCAGACGGTATCCGGCCCGCTCGACCCCGGCGAGCGGCGCGGGCTGCCCCGGCCGGCGGAAGCGCGTGTCGAGAAACGTGGCCCAGTCGTAGGGATGCACCGCGTTCAGCGTCGCGACGATATCCTCGAAGGTATACGTCAGCACGCCCCAATCGCCGTCGTTCATGCCGAAGAACGCCTTGGCGAAATCGTCCAGGCCCCTGCGCCCGCGCGTGCCCTCGCGAATGATCTGGTCGGCTTCGAGCCACACCAGCATGCCCTCGGAATAGTAGTCCTCGTTGCGGTTGAGCGACTGGAACGGCTGCGGCCGGCGCTTGTCGATGATCGGATCGAATGTGGTGTCCTCGACCGAGCGCCACGCGCGGCCCGGCTGGACCGCGTAGAACCCGGCCGAATTGGCCATCATCCCGAGCACCACGTCCTTCGGCTGCAGCCCCGAGCGCGCCGCGAGCACCTGGCCCCAGAACTGGTCCTGCCCCTCGTACAGCCACAACAGCTCGTTCTGCATCGGCTGGCGATAGTCGGGGGTCCACATCCCTGCCGGCCTGCGGTACTTGCCGTTCCAGCTGTGTGCGACCTCGTGCGCGACGACGTTGCGGTCCCACGCGTACTCGTCCCACTTGAGGAAGTTGTTGGCGTTGTAGTCGTTCTCGCTCGAGCGGTGGTGCTCGAGCCCGATGCCGCCCATCCGCTCGGTCAGCGCGAGCAGCACGTCGTAGTGGTCGAAGTGCCGCGCGCCGAACAGCGCGAGCGCCTCGTCGACCAGCCGCTCGAAGGCCTCGAGGTTCTCGGGTGCGAGTGCGAGCTGTCCGGGCTTGTCGGCCACCGCGCTGAGCCGCACCTCGTGGCCAAGGTCCCATTGCCGCGCGTATTTGCCGGCGAACACCGGCGAATCGACCAGCGTCTCGTAGTCGACCGTCGCCCATGCGACCGTGTCGCCCTCGACGCGCTTGCCGTCGAGCGCGGTCCAGGCCTGCCAGCCGGCGGGGAAGCGCACGGTGGGAGCGACGCGGATTTGCCGCACGTAGTGGCCCGCGGGGTAGAGGCTCATCGCCTCCCACTGCAGGTTGAGCATCTCTTGGGTCATGACGATACGCCCCTCGCTGGTCTGCAGCGGCGAGGTGTAGACGAAGCGTGCGGTCACCGTTCTGGCGCCGACGGGCAGCAGGATGCGGAACGCGTATGTCTCGACCGGATCGCGCGTCCAGACGGCAGTCTGGCCGTCGATCTCGAATCTGACGTCGGCGATCAGGTTCATCGCCCCGCGCGCGTCGTGCTTCCCCGGGAGCCATTCGGGAAGCTGCAGAATCAGCTCGGTCTGCCCGGCCGGAACCGGCACCGTCTCGACCACGCGGAACACGCCGCGCTGGGTGTCGCTCGCATCGATCCTGAGGTCGATCGTGCCGGGGAACGGCACGTCCCGCGGCGCGGGGACCGGCGCCGGCAGCGGCACGGCCTGCGGGGCAGAGCGGGTCTGGGCCGCGACCGGACCCGCGAGGAGCAGAGCGGCGGCGACCGCGACGGCAATGCGGATCTTCTGCATCGGCGTTTTGTGGCGGCAAGCGGCCTCCATCGCAACCGGTGGATCGACGAAGCGCTTATGGCGACCCCTCCACTACTCTCCCCGCGCAAGCGGGGATGGCGGAGGGGTTTTGCGCAGCGCGAGAGAACCCGCTAAGCGCGCCGCCACAATGAGCAAGATCGAAACCCCCCGCCCGATCCGCGGCACGCAGGACATCTTCGGCGCCGAGGCCGAGGCCTTCGCACATGTGGTCGAGACGTTCGAGCGCGTGCGCAAGCTGTACCGCTTCCGCCGGATCGAGATGCCGGTGTTCGAGAAGACCGAGGTGTTCAGCCGCTCGCTCGGCGAGACGACCGACGTGGTCTCGAAGGAGATGTACTCGTTCGAGGACCGCGGCGGCGAATCGCTGACGCTGCGGCCCGAGTTCACCGCCGGGATCGCGCGCGCGTTCCTGACCGACGGCTGGCAGCAGCACGCGCCTTTGAAGGTGGCGACGCACGGCCCGCTGTTCCGCTACGAGCGCCCGCAGAAGGGGCGCTACCGCCAGTTCCACCAGCTCGACGCCGAGATCATCGGCGCCGCCGAACCGCAGGCCGACGTCGAGCTGCTGGCGATGGCCGACCAGCTCTTGAAGGAACTGGGCATCGCCGACGGGGTGACGCTGCACCTCAACACGCTCGGCGACGCGCCGAGCCGCGAGGCCTGGCGCATGGCGCTGGTCGAGCACTTCCGTGGCGCGCGCGACGCGTTGAGCGAGGATTCGCAGGAGCGGCTCGAGAAGAACCCGCTGCGGATTCTCGATTCGAAGGACCCGCGCGACAAAGCGCTGGTGCACGAGGCGCCGCGGATCGACGATTTCCTGAGCGGAGAGGCGGAGCGCTATTTCGTCGCGGTGTGCGACGGGCTGGATGCGGCCGGCGTCGCCTGGCACCGCGCGCCGACGCTGGTGCGCGGGCTCGACTATTACCGGCACACGGCGTTCGAGTTCGTCACCGACCGGCTGGGGGCGCAGGGGACCGTGCTGGGTGGCGGGCGGTATGACGGGCTGATCGAGACGCTGGGCGGCGCTCACACGCCGGCGGTCGGCTGGGCCGCTGGGATCGAGCGGTTGGCGATGCTAATTGCTCCCCCTCGCGAGACTCCCGCGATTGCAGTTATTGCTGATCGCCCCGAGCTCGAATATCTCGTTGGAATTGTCACCCAGCAGTTTCGATCCCTGAACATCCCAGTTGCAAGTGCCTTCCGAGGGAATGCAAAGCATCGAGGCCAATTCGCCCGCAAGTCAGGCGCAAAAGCAATCGTCTATATTCGGGAAAAGCCGCTCCCAGACGGAGCGCTCTCACCTGAGACCGATAGCGTAATCAGTGGAACGTTCTCGCGTCCCGGCTTCGACAGATTTTTTCATTTTACATACCTAACGACGGACGAAGACGAACAAGATCAATTGGACGAAATCACCACTCGTTGGGCGCAAACTTACTTTAATAGTTTCTACGACGGCACATTGTGAGCATCCCCGAAGAGCGCCTCGCGCAGATTCAACACCGCTTCGCCGAGCTCGAAGCCCGCCTCGCCTCGGGCCAGCTCGAGGGCGAGGCGTTCGTCGCGGCGAGCCGCGACTATGCCGAGCTCGAGCCCGTGGCCCGGGTGGCGCAGGAGGTGCGCACGATGCGCGCCGAGATCGCCGAGCTGTCGGTGCTGACCAACGATCCCGAGATGAAGGCGCTGGCCGACGAGGAACTGGCGAAGCTGCGTCACAAGCTCCCCGAGGCCGAGCGCGCGCTCTCGATCGCCATGCTGCCGCGCGACGCGGCCGACCAGCGCCCGGCGATGCTCGAGATCCGCGCCGGCACCGGCGGCGACGAGGCGGCGCTGTTCGCCGCCGATCTCTACCGGATGTACGAGCGCTTCGCCGCCGAGCAGGGCTGGAAGGTCGAGCCGATCAGCATGAACGCCTCCGACATCGGCGGGTTCAAGGAGATTGTCGCCAACGTCGCCGGTACCGGGGTGTTCGCCAGGCTCAAGTTCGAAAGCGGGGTGCACCGCGTGCAGCGCGTGCCGGTGACCGAGAGCGGCGGGCGCATCCACACCTCGGCGGCGACGGTCGCGGTGCTGCCCGAGCCGACCGAGGTCGACGTGCACATCGATCCGAACGACCTGAGGATCGACATCTACCGCTCGTCGGGGGCCGGCGGGCAGCACGTCAACACGACCGATTCGGCAGTACGGATCATCCACATCCCGACCGGGATCATGGTCGCGATGCAGGACGAGCGCAGCCAGCACCGCAACCGCGACAAGGCGATGCAGGTGCTGCGCGCGCGGCTGTTCGAGAAGCGGCGCGAGGAGGCCCACGGCGCCGAGGCCGAGGCGCGCAAGGCGATGGTCGGCAGCGGCGACCGCTCGGAGCGCATCCGCACCTACAACTTCCCGCAAGGCCGGGTGACCGACCACCGGATCGGGCTGACGCTGCACAAGCTGGCCGAAGTGCTCGAAGGGCCGGGGCTCGGCGAGCTGGTCGACGCGCTGGTCGCAGAGGACGAGGCCAAGCGGCTGGCCGCGCTGGGCGAGTAGGGGGCCGAGTGACGACGGTCGCCGAAGCCCTCCGCGCAGCCGCCGCGCGCCTCGCGGCGACCAC
>DATDLP010000373.1:0-2383 GCA_036519255.1 Croceibacterium sp. | reverse complement strand
GACCGACTACCCCGAAGGCGGCGACGCAGGCTACGAAGCCGTGCGGCGGGCCTTCATCGACCCGATCGAGCAGGCCCACGCGCTCACGCTGCGCATCGGCACCGCGATCGCCAACCATTTCGGCGCGCACGGGTAAGCTCCTTCGGAGAGGAGGACGTTAACCCCTGCATCCCGCGCGTCCCCTTGCGGGACGGGGCGATATGCGGGCTAGCCGTTAACCATATTCGGAGTCATAACCGCTCGCATGAACGAAGCGGTTAAGTGGATTGGCGGGTCGACCGTGGTTGCCGTGGTGCTGCTCGGCTCGCTCATGTTCGCCGGTCGCGCGCTCGAGGCGCACGAGGTCGACCCGGACACCTGGCTCGAGGACACGGCCGAGCCGGTTCCGGCAGCGACCATCGCCGCCGCTCCGGCACCTGCCCCGGCTCCCTCGCCCGAGCCCTTCATGATCAAGCGTATCCTGCCGATCGACGGGCCGATCAAGTACGGCGAGTGGCACTGGGACGAGAACGGCGCGCCGGCCGATGGCACGCTGGTGGTGACGATCGATCTCGAGGCGCGGGTGATGTCGGTGTTCCGCGACGGCTACGAGATCGGCGCGACCGCGGTCATGCTCGGTACCGACCAGCACCCGACTCCGCTCGGCGTATTTCCGATCATGTCCAAGGAACGGCACAACGTCTCGGAGATCTACGGCAACGCGCCGATGCCGTGGACGCTGCGGCTGACCGGCGACGGCGTGGCGATCCACGGCGGCGCGGCGGTCGAGCGCGGCTTCGCCAGCCACGGCTGCATCGGCACGCCCAACGAATTCGTCTCGCGGCTGTTCGCGATCGCCAAGGTCGGCGACCGGGTGATCATCACCCGCGGCAAGAAGGCCGAGGTCGGGACACCGCTCGGCACGGCGTGAAGCCTTCCTAATGCAGCCGCCTCGGTGGCTCAGGGCTGAAAACCCATTTCACTACTGCGGCGGCCTGGCCCTCCGGCCGTTCGGTGGTCTGGCGCGCGAGCACGCCGCCGAGGCTGCCCGCACGCCCGTCGTGCAAGCGCCCGATCAGCCGGGCAACGTCCGAGCGGCTGGCCGTGCCGCCCATCCGCGCGATGATCGTCATGACCACCTCAGTCTCGATGTAGGGCGACGCGCACGAGGGGTAGTAGTTGAACCCCTCTCCCTCCGGCACCACCGCCTCGGCCCATTCCTCGTCGGCGGTCGCCTCGATCGCCTGCTGCGCCTCGCCCAGCAGCGAGGCGCTGCGCGACAGCGCAACCGGGTCGATCCAGTCGAGATCGGCCAGCGCACGGCGGATTCGCGCGCGGTCGAACCGGTCATCGACGTTGCTCGGATCCAGCACCGGCTCGAGCCCGGCGGCGACGACGGTTTCGCCCAGCTCGTGCCGCCGGAAGGCCAGCAGCGGGCGGATCAGCAGCACCGCGCTCCCGGGCATGAACCGGCTTTCGCGCACGCCGGTGAGGCCCGCCAGCCCGCTGCCGCGGTTGAGGCGCATCAACAGCGTCTCGGCCTGGTCGTCGGCATGATGCGCGGTGGCGATGGCAGAAAGGCCGCGCTCCGCGGCCCAGTCCGCCAGCGCCGCGTAGCGCGCCGAGCGCGCCTTCGCCTGCAGGTTGCCGCTCGCGACCGTGACCTTGCGCACCGCGCATTCGATCCCCCGGCGGGCGCAGAGCGCGGCGACCATCGCGCACTCGTCGGCGCTCCGCTCGCGCAGTCCATGATCGATCGCCGCGACCTCGAACTGCCCGGGCAGCGCGGCCTCGGCCAGCAGCAGCATCGCCAGGCTGTCGGGCCCGCCCGAAACCGCGAGGCCGAGCCGGCCGCCCTCGGGCCAAAGCCGTGCGAGAGCCTCGGCGAAGCGCGTTACCAGCTCCGCCGGCGGCTCAGCTGCGGCAGGTGACCTTGCTCCGGTCGCGGTCATACTGTTCCTTCAGCCGCCCGGTGGCGAGCGCCGGATAGCTCTCGCTGAACTCGGCGAGCGCGATGCAGGCACGATTGGTGTCGCCGATCGCAACCATCGCTTCGGACAGGAACAGCAGGCTGTCGGCCGCGCGGGCGCCATTCTTGTCCTTCTGGTAGTTCTCGAAGAAGTGCGTTGCCGCCTCGCGCGGCTGGCCGTCGTCGAGGAACGCGCGGCCGAGCAGATTGCGCGCGTAGCTGACGCGCCCATGCGTCGGATATTTCTGCAGGTACAGCGTGAGTTGCTGCCGCGCCTCGGAGAAGTAGCCGGCCTCCCACAGGCGGTAGCCGTAAGTGTAGTCGTCGTCGGCGGCGTCCGTGGTCGAAGGCTTGGTGATCGCCTGCACCGCCGCCACGCGCGCGGCGGTCGGGCCCGAGGCCGCGGGTGCGGGCGTGCCTGGCCGGGCAGCCGCC
>DATDLP010000372.1:0-21172 GCA_036519255.1 Croceibacterium sp. | reverse complement strand
CCTCGCTGCTGCGGCTGCTCTACCTCGCGCAGCGCCCGTCGCGCGGGATCATCCGCATGTTCAACACCGACGTGATCACGGTGCCGCGCCAGCGCCTGCCCGATTTCCGCCGCCGCATCGGGGTGGTGTTCCAGGACTTCCGCCTCGTCCCGCACCTCTCGGCGTTCGACAACGTCGCGCTGCCGCTGCGCCTCTCGGGCTTGCCCGAAAGCGAGATCAGGAAGCCGGTGGCCGACATGCTCGACTGGGTCGGGCTCGAGCAGCGGCGCGAGGCGCGCCCGGCGACGCTGTCGGGCGGCGAGCAGCAGCGCGTGGCGATCGCCCGCGCCGTGATCGCCCGGCCCGAGATCCTCGTCGCCGACGAGCCGACCGGCAACGTCGATCCCGACATGGCGCTCAAGCTGCTGCGGCTGTTCGAGGCGCTCAACCGGCTCGGGACCACCGTGGTGGTGGCGACTCACGACGTGCACCTGCTCAAGAAGGTGCCCGATTCGCTGATCATGCGGCTCGACCGCGGGCGGCTCAGCGATCCCACCGGCGCGCTGCGCTATCCGCCACGGCGCGAGACGGTCGCGCCATGAACGGTCCGCCGTCCCCGATCCGGCGTAACGCGCCGCGCTTCGGCAGCAGCGATCGGCTGGTGCCGCACGCGCATTTCGCCGGGCCGATGCCGTGGGTCATCGCGATCATGATCGCGCTGACGGTGATCGCCGCCGGGGCGGGGCTGGCGCTGAGCAACCTCGCCAAGCATGCCCGGGCCGAGATCGCCGGCGGGCTCACGGTGCAGATCGTCGAGGGCGGACCGGCCGAGCGCGCGCGTCAGGCCGAAGTCGCGATCGCGGTGCTGACCAATCGCGAGGACGTGCGCGAGGTGCGTCGCGTGCCCGAGGAAGAGCTCGAGGCGCTGATCGAGCCGTGGCTCGGCCAGCAGGGCGTGCCCGAGGAGGACGCGATTCCCGTGCCGGCGCTGATCGACGTGCGGCTCGAGGGGCCGGCGACCGCGCGCCGGATCGAGGAGTTGCGCGCGTCGCTGACCGCTTCGGTGCCTTCGGCGCGGGTCGACGCGCAGGCCGGCTGGCTGGCGCCGGTGTTCGAGGCGGTGCGGTCGCTGCAATGGCTCGCGCTCGGGCTGATCGTGCTGCTCGCGGCGACGAGCGCGGCGGCGGTGTGGCTCGCCGCGCGCAGCGCGCTCGGCTCGAATCGCGAGACGATCGAGATCATCCACCTGCTCGGCGGGACCGACGGGCAGATCGCGCGGATTTTCCAGCGCTCGATCGGGATCGACGCGCTGCTCGGCGGGACGGTCGGGCTGCTTGTCGGGCTCGGCGCGATCCTGCTGCTCGGGCGCCAGTTCGCCCGGCTCGGCTCGGGCATGGTCGCAGGCGGCGGGCTCGGCGCGGTGGAATGGGGCGTGCTTGCGGCGATCCCGCTGGTCGGCATAGTGCTCGCCATGTTCACTGCACGGGTCACCGTCCTTGCCGCCTTGAGGCGCATGCTGTGATCCGGCGGGTGCTCTCGCTGCCGCTCGTGCTGTGGGCGCTCGGCTTCCTGTGGTTCGCGATGGCGCTGCCGCAGCCCGCGAACGGCGAGAAGACCGACGCGATCGTCGTGCCGACCGGCGGCAGCGGGCGGATCCAGCGCGGGCTCGCGCTGCTGCGCGAAGGCGCGGCGGGCCAGATGCTGGTGAGCGGCGTCGACGAGGACGTCAAACCGCACGAGTTCGCGATCGAATACAAGGTCCCCGCGCGGACGATGACCTGCTGCGTCACGCTCGGCTTCGCCGCGCTCGACACGCGCGGCAACGCGCGCGAGACCGCGGAGTGGGTCGCCCGGCGCAAGGTCCGCTCGCTGCGGCTGGTGACGAGCGACTGGCACATGCGCCGCGCCGCGCTCGAGCTCGAGAACGCGCTGCCCGAGGGCACCGCGGTGCTGCGCGACGCGGTGCGGACCGAGCCTTCGCTGTGGACGCTGTTCCTCGAGTACCACAAACTGCTCGCGACCTGGGTGGTCCAGTTGTGGCCCGGCTGACGCGATGAGCGTGCTGCGCAGCCTCGCGTTCTACGCCGTGTTCTATCCGGCGAGCGCGTTCTTCGTTTCGGCCGCGGCGGTCGCGGCGATCGTCGCGCCGCGCTGGGTGCGGACCTTTCCCGACACCTGGGCGCGGGTCCACCGCTGGTGCGTGCGCGTGCTGCTCGGCATCGAGGTGCGCGAGACCGGCAGCCGTCCGTCGGGCCCGGCGCTCTATGCCTACAAGCACGAGAGCTTCTTCGAGGCGATCGACCTGCCGGTGGCGCTCGACCACCCGGTGCCGTTCGGCAAGGAGGAACTGCACCGGATTCCGGGCTGGGGCCGCGCGTTCGCCGCCTACGGCTCGGTCACGGTGGCGCGGGCCGAGGGGGCCAAGGCGCTGCGGGCCATGCTGGCCGAGGCGCGCCGGTTCGTCGAAAGCGGCCGGCCGCTGGTGATCTTCCCCGCGGGCACGCGCGTGCCGCACGGCGAGCGCCCGCCGCTGCAGGCCGGGTTCGCCGGGCTCTACAAGCTGCTCGGTCTGCCGGTGGTGCCGGTGGCGGTGAACAGCGGACCGCTTTACCACCGGGGCTGGAAGCGCTCGGGCACTATCACGCTGCACTTCGGCGAGCCGATCGAGCCCGGCTTGCCGCGCGAGGAAATCGAAGCGCGGGTGCACGCGGCCATCAACCTGCTGAATTCATGATGCGGATCGTGCGCCTTCTCCTGGGGCTGACGCTGGCATTCGCCGCGGTTCCGGCTCCGGCGCAGAAGTTCGCCGATCTGGCGCGCACGCCGCCGATGGGGTGGAACAGCTGGAATCACTACGGCTGCCAGATCGACGAGGCGCTGATCCGCAGCACTGCCGACGCAATGGTGGCCAACGGCATGCGCGACGCCGGCTACGCCTACGTCAACATCGACGACTGCTGGCAGGGCGAGCGCGATGCCGACGGCTTCCTGCAGCCGGATCCCGGTCGCTTCCCCTCGGGCATCAAGGCGCTGGCCGATTACGTCCACGCCCGGGGGCTCAAGCTCGGGATCTATTCCGACGCCGGCGCGAAGACCTGCGGCGGGCGGGCCGGGAGCCAGGGGCACGAATACCAGGACGCACTGCAGTTCGCCCGCTGGGAGGTCGACTACCTCAAGTACGACTGGTGCAACACCGGCACGGGCGTGGCGCAGCGCAACCCGCGCGAGGCTTACACCACGATGCGCGATGCCTTGCGCGCGGCGGGGCGGCCGATCGTGTTCTCGATCTGCGAATGGGGCGAGAACCGGCCGTGGGAATGGGCCGGCGAGATCGGCCATCTGTGGCGCACCACCGGCGACATCACCAATTGCTGGAACTGCGAGCTGGGACACGGCAGCTGGACCAGCTTCGGCATTCTCGCGATCCTCGACAAGCAGGCCGGGCTGCGCAAGCACGCCGGGCCGGGCGGGTGGAACGACCCCGACATGATGGAAGTCGGCAACCTGCCCACGCTGGCCGAGAACCGCTCGCACTTCGCGCTGTGGGCGATGCTCGCGGCGCCGCTGATCGCCGGCACCGACGTGATCGGCATGCGGCCCGAGATCGCTGCGATCCTCACCAACCCGCGGCTGATCGCGATCGACCAGGATCCGCTTGGCCTGCAGGGCTTCGCCTGGATCCGCACGCGCGAGCTCGAGGTCTGGGCGCGGCCGCTCGCGGGCGACAAGTGGGCGATTGCAGTGCTCAACCGCTCGGATGCGCCGCGCAGCCATACGATCGACTTCGCGGGTGAGCCGCTGGGGGACGACCTCAACCAGAAATTCGCGAAGATCGGCGAGCGGCACTACCGGATCAGCGATGAATGGACCGGCGAAGCGCGTGCCACGACGCGCGTACCGCTCGAGGTCACCGTCGCGCCGCGCGATACGGCGGTATTCCTGCTGACGCCGATCGGCTGAACGGCCCTGCGAACTACCGTACGGTCAGCAGAGCTGAGCCGGTTGGCGTGACACGATCACTTGAAGTTCAGTCCCAGCTCCGACAACCCCGGATGGTCGGCTGGTCGCGGCCCCTGCGGCCAGTGGAACAGCCGTTCGCTCTCGCCGATCGCAAGATCGTTGATGCTCGCGTGGCGCTCGGCCATGTATCCTTCGGCGTCGAACCGCCAGTTCTCGTTGCCGTACGAGCGGAACCACTGGCCGGTTGTGTCGTGCCATTCGTAGGCGAAGCGTACCGCGATGCGGTCGCCGGCGGTGGCCCACAGCTCCTTGATCAGGCGGTAGCCGTCTTCCTTCGCCCACTTGCGCTGGAGGAACGCTACGATCTCGGCGCGGCCCTCGAGGAACTCGCTGCGGTTCCGCCAGCAGCTGTCGTGGGTGTAGGCCAGCGCGACCGTTTCGGGGTCGCGCCGGTTCCAGGCATCCTCCGCCGCGCGGACCTTCTGCGCGGCGGTCTCGGCAGTGAACGGCGGGAGGGGTGGGCGGCTCATGGCCCGGCGATGTAGCCCGGCATCGGGTCTGGACCAAGTCCTCGATGCTCGCGTCAGGCCCGGATGCGCGACGCCCTGAGCGGCGGTTCGAGGCCGTCCTCGAACACCTCTTCGATCGCGAGGTCGAACAGGCGCGCGATGCCGAAAGCCAGCGGCAGCGAAGGGTCGTAACGGCCGGCTTCGAGCGCATTGACCGTCTGGCGCGAGACACCGAGCTCGATCGCCAGGTCCTCCTGCGTCCAGCCGCGCGCCTTGCGCAGATCCCTCAGGCAGTTCTTCACCGGCGGCTCGACAGCACGCTGAAGACCACGCCGTAGATCGTCGCGAACGCCGGCAGCAGCAGGAAGGCGGGGAAGGCCGGGGTGCCGAGCAGGACCTCGATCATGCCCCAGATCGTGCCCGCCACCAGCACTGCCCCGGCGCTTATCGACACCGCGCGCAAGTACAGCAGCTGCATCATCTCGTCGTCGCGGCGCACCATCCGCACGAACTCCCACACTGCCAGAGCCAGCAGCACGGCCGGCAAGGCGACGAGCGCCCAGCGCAGTGCCGGAGCTGCCCCGGGGCCAAACCGGGCGACGGCCACGATCGACCCGGCAAAAGCGAACATCACGAGCGTGTGAACGATGTTGTACCGGCGGCGCGCGGCGTCGGGAGGGCTGAGGCGATCGGGCATGGACGGCATCCTGTGATCTCTGCAGCTCACCTAGCAACGGAAAGCGAGCTTGACAAATGGAAAGCATTCTTGCCATATGGAAAGGTAGCTTTCCAAAAAAGGACGATTTCATGCTTCGCTTGCTCACCTCGACCGCCGCTGCCGCGCTCGCGCTGGCCGCCGTCCCGGTCGCCGCGTCGGACGGCGTGCCGCAGCTTTACACCGCCTTCACGCTGGTCGATCCCGAAGCGGAGGTCCGGACTCCCGACGCCTGGCTGGTCGTTCGCGACGGCCGGATCGAGCGTGTCGGGCAGGGCGAGGCGCCCGCCGGCGAGTTCGAGCGGCACGCCATGAGCGGCCTCTACCTGATGCCGGGCCTGATCGATGCCCACGGCCACCTCACGGCCGGGCCGCAGCGCGTGACCGTGGTCGACGGTGCGCCGCGGATCGAGATCGCGACCGGCGACGAGTTCTCGCGCCTCAACGGCGCGATCGCGCTAGCGTTCGGCGCGACCTCGGTGCGCGATCCGGGCGGCTCGGCCGAGGCCGCCGCGCGCTACGACGCGATGGTCGCCAGCGGCGAATGGGTCGGCCCGCACGCGCTCCACGCGGGCGAGGTAATCCAGCCGCCGCCGTTCTCCGGCCAGTCGTTCGCCTATCCGAAGACGCCGGCCGAATGGGACGCGGAAGCCGCGCGCCAGGCCGCAGCCGGGATGACCTACTTCAAGCTCTACACCAGCCTGACCGAAGACGAGCTCGCGCTGGGGGTGCAGGCGGCCAGGGCGCACGGCCTCATTCCCATCGCGCACTTGAACGGCGTCAGCTGGACTCGCGCACTCGAGCTCGGTGTCGAGCAGTTCGAGCACGCGCTGCCGACCAGCCCGGCGCTGCTCGAGCCGGCAGCCCGCGCCGAGTACACATTCGGCGCCGACTTCATGACCCGCTGGTGGGAACTCGCCGACCTCGACGGTCCGCTGATGCGCGAGCTCGTCGCGCAGCTGGTCGCGCACGAGGCCGAGGTCGACCTGACCATGATGGTCAACGAGCTGCTGTACTTCACCGACGAATGGGAAACCCGCTTCCCCGAATTCGCCGGCGAGCTGCCCGACTACTTCCACCCCGAGATGCTCGCCGCGCTCGAGCCCAACTACGCGGCGATGAAGGCCATTCCGCCCGAGCAGGTGGCGCGCAGCAAGGCGGTCTGGCCCAAGGTGCTGGCCTTCGCCGGAATGTTGCACGCTGCCGGGGTGCGCCTGATGATCGGCACCGACGGTACCGGCGGCAGCGGCTTGCACTACGAGCTCGAGAACCACGTCGAGGCGGGCATTCCGGCCTGGGAGGTGCTGCGAATGGTCACCTCGGGCAACGCCAGGCTGGTCGGGCTCACCCAGACGGGCCGCATCGCCCCCGGCCTCGAAGCCGACCTGGTGTTCCTCCGGGCCGATCCCGTTGCCGACGTGGGCAACGTCGAACAGGTCGCCTGGGTCATGACCGATGGCGTGCTCTACGAGAAGGAGGCCTTGCTCGAGATCGCCCGCGGGATCGCCAACGCTGCACGCGCTCGTGGCGGGCAATGAGCGCCCCCGAACGACCCATCCCCACAGGAGAAAGCCGATGAACAAGAAACTGATCCCGCGCGCCGTCTTTGCCTTCGCCCTGACGGTCTGCGTTGCGTGCTGGGCGTATACCTTCGGCAGCCTCGCGCTGTACGGACATCCGGGCGTGGTCGAATGGACCGCCCGGGTGACGGTATCCGCGCTCGCGACCGAGGGCCTGCTATGGGTCGGCGCGCTGACGATCGGCTGGTCGCTGTTCGACAAGCGGCGGACCATCCTGGGCAGACTGCTCGCGTCCGGGCGCCGCGGCGGGAGCGGCGATGCCACGCCCTAGCGAGATCGTCCCGACACCGGCCGGTGTCGGGACGTCCTGTTGGCTGGTCGCCTTCAGCTTTCGAGCGTCATCCGCACGAAGTCGACCGTCTGCCGGGTCGCCGCGGCGAACTCGGTTTCGGTGGCCTTGAACGAGCCGAAGTGCGCGAACTGGTCGGGAGTCATCCCGTCGAACTCGTAGGCCTGGCGGAAGCTCGGCAGCTTCATCAGCTTCTCGATGCTCGCCTTGTTCGGCTCGCGGTCGATCGCCTGCGGGTCGAACGGCGCAAGCTCGCCGGCCTTCTCCATCAGCTGGGCGATGTATCCCGGCGGGCAGGTGTAGACCATGTCGCTGCCGCCGAAGTCCTCGATGTGGCGGCTGACGGTCTTGCCGGTGCGCTCGTCCTTCTCGACGCGCATCGAGCACTGCAGCATCTTCGACGGGTGCCCGACGCTCTTGCCGTGGTGGTAGGCGCGCTTGAGCACGGCCTCCTCGCCGTCGCGGATCTCGGGCAGGGTCAGCTCGATCCCGCGCGCCTTGGCTTCGGTCTTCCAGTCCGACAGCTCACCGAGGCGGGCCGACATGTGGGTGATGACCGAGCGCCACTTGCTGAGGTCGACGCCCGCGGCCTTGGCGCGGTACAGCCCGGCGCTGACCGCGGCCATGCAGCGCATGTACTGCGGCACGGTGAAGCTGGTGGTGTTGTTGGTGCTGATGCCGCGCGCGGTCAGCTCCTCGAGCACCTCGTAGCCTTCCTTCGAGCCCGGCAGCTTGACCATCACGTTCGGCGCCTGGGCGTAAATCTGCAGGCCCTGCTGCAGCATCTTGTCGCCGTCGCGCACGTAGCGCGGGTCGACCTGGCCCGACAGGAAGCCGTACTTGCCGCCCGACTTCTGGTACACCGGCAGGATCGCCTCGGCGCCCTTCTTCACCAGGTCGAGGTACATCGCCCAGTACACGCCTTCGTAGTCGAGGCCCGGGTTCTTCGCCGCGATCGCCTTGATCTCGGCCGCCCACAGCGCCGGGGCGAGCTTGATCGCCTGCAGGCTCAGCGGCGGGTTGGTGGTCACCCCGCGGAAACCCATCGTGCCCTGGCTGGCGATCGTCTCGGCGTCGTAGAACCGGTCGAGCTGCGCGGTCCAGTTGGCCAGCTCGCCCTCGGGCGCCTTGGCCAGCGTCTCCTCGCGCCAGCTCGGGAAGATCAGCGGCGAGCTGTCCCACCAGATCTCCGCGTCGGCGTTGGTCGCAGCGAGCTGCTCCAGCGGGTGCAGGGTGGAATCGGCGACCGGCTGGGCCAGCACTTGCTCGTTCATCGATAGTCTCCGGTAGGTGGCGCGTCTGCGGCGCGCCCGTTCACCCGCGGCCCCTAGCAAGACTTGGGCCGGGGATTAAGCCCCCGCGTGCTCGTGGCGGGCAAGATGTTCTTTGCCTCGCGGAACCCCGGGGCCTCTGATAGGCTTTGGGGCAGCAGGAGAGCCCCCCAATGCGCACCCGCCTCTATTCGCTCGACGAGCTCAACGACATTCCCGGCACCAAGGTGTTCAACGCGCTCGCGAGCCGCCAAGCCTATCACCTGCACAAGTTCTGCATGTCGTTGATGCAGGAGGCGAACCGCGAGGCGTTCCGCGCCGACGAGCGCGCCTATCTCGACAAGTTCCGCATGAGCGACGAGCAGAAGCAGGCGGTGCTCGAGCGCGACTTCACCCGCCTGATCGACCTCGGCGGCAACATCTACTTCCTCGTCAAGCTGTCGAACACCGACGGCTGGAGCACGCAGAAGGCAGTCAGCTCGATGACAGGCATGACCCCCGACGAATACGCCGCGATGATGCGCGCGGGCGGCCGCTCGCCCGAAGGCAACCGCTCGATCCGGGGCAAGAAGTAATGGCGCGCATCACCTCGGGGATCGCCACCAGCCACGTCCCCGCGATCGGCGCGGCGTTCGACCAGGGGCGCACGCAGGACGAATACTGGAAGCCGGTGTTCGACGCCTACGAATGGGTCAAGGACTTCCAGCGGCAGGAGGACCCCGACGTGGTCATCCTGTGTTACAACGACCACGCGAGCGCGATGATGCTCGATGTCGTGCCCACCTTCGCGCTCGGCATGGCCGAGGAGTTCGACGTCGCCGACGAGGGCTGGGGCCGCCGCCCGGTGCCGATGGTCATGGGCGACCCGGTGCTCGCCGCGCACCTCGCCGAGCAGCTGGTGATCGACAATTTCGACCTCACGCTGATGAACGCGCTCGACGTCGACCACGGGCTCACCGTGCCGCTGTCGCTGATGTTCGGGCAATGCGAAGAATGGCCGGTGCGGGTGATCCCGCTGGCGGTCAACGTGACCCAGTTCCCCACGCCTTCGGCCGAGCGCTGCTGGCAATTGGGCGCCGCGATCGGCGACGCGGTGCGCTCGTACCCGGCGGGGCTCAACGTGCAGATCTGGGGCACCGGCGGGATGAGCCACCAGCTCCAGGGCGAGCGCGCCGGGCTGATCAACCCCGCGTTCGACAACGCCTTCCTCGACAAGCTCACCGCCGATCCCGCAGCGCTGCGCAAGATCACCCGGCTCGAGTTCCTGCGCGAGGCCGGCACCGAAGGCATCGAGCTGATCATGTGGCTGATCATGCGCGCCGCGCTCGGCGACAGCGTCGAGGAACTGTACCGGTTCTACCACGTGCCCGCCTCGAACACCGCGGTGGGGCACATCGTGCTGCGGCCGACCGGTTAAGGCGAGCGCCTCCAAATCCGATCCATCTCGCGTTGCCCGCGGCCCCATCGCGGTGGCACGATCGCGCGATGGAACGGCCTGTCACCGCACTGCGGATCGCGCTCACGCTCGTCGTCTTGGCGCTGGCTACCGGCGTCGGCCTACGCCCACCGGCTGACGAACTGCACGCCGCGGCCGTGCCTCCCGCGCTGGCGGGAATTCCCGGGATCAAGCTCGAGTACTATGACGTCTCGGGCCGCACCGTTGCGGAGATCCGCGCCTCGCTCGATCGGAACCGCCCGACCGATCCTGCCACCGGCGCGCAGTTCGACGCATACACCACGTGGACGATGGACTGGGCGATCCCCGGCGAACCTGGCGGCCCGTGCCGGCTCGACCAGGCCAAGGTCATGCTCGATCTGACCGTCGGCCTGCCTCGGCTGGTCGATCCTGACCGAGTGCCGCGCGCCGTGCTCGACCGGTGGAAGCGCTACCGTACGGCGCTCGAGGTCCACGAGGCGACGCATGCACGCAACGCGTTGCTCGCCAAGCAGGCGATGCTGAAGGCGATCCGCACCGCCGACTGTGCCACGGCGAACGGGGCGGCAGAGGACGTGCTGGCCGAACTCGACTACCGCGACGCGGACTACGACTTCGTGACCCGCCACGGCACTGCCAAGGGCGCGATCTTTCCCTGAACCGGACAGCTGCGCGCGTGCGCCCCGGTCCGTTCTCGGTGGACAGAACCGGGCGATGCGCCTAAGGGCCGCGCCGCATTTCCCCTCCTACGAGAGTCCTGTTCCCATGAGCCTCCGCAACGTGGCCATCATCGCGCACGTCGACCACGGCAAGACCACGCTGGTCGACCAGCTGTTCCGTCAGTCCGGAACTTTTCGCGAAAATCAACGCGTTGAAGAGCGCGCAATGGATTCGAACGACCTCGAGAAGGAACGCGGGATCACGATTCTCGCCAAGCCGACCTCGGTCGAGTGGGCGCCTCCCGGGTCGAGCGAGACCTTCCGCATCAACATCGTCGACACCCCCGGCCACGCCGATTTCGGCGCCGAGGTCGAACGAATCCTCAGCATGGTCGACGGCGTGATCCTGCTGGTCGACGCGGCCGAAGGGCCGATGCCGCAGACCAAGTTCGTCACCGGCAAGGCGCTCGGCCTCGGCCTCAGGCCCATCGTGGTGGTCAACAAGATCGACCGCCCCGACGCGCGCGCCGACGAGGTGCTCAACGAGGTGTTCGACCTGTTCGTCGCGCTCGACGCCAGCGACGAGCAACTCGACTTCCCGTGCCTCTACGCCTCGGGCCGCGCCGGCTACGCCAGCGCCGACCCCGACAAGCGCACCGGCGACCTGGTCGAGCTGTTCGAAGTCATCGTCGGCCACGTGCCCGAGCCCGGCCTGCCCAAGGACGACGAGTTCAAGATGATCGCCGTCCTGCTCGACCGCGATCCGTTCCTCGGCCGCATCCTCACCGGCCGGATCGAGAGCGGCAAGCTCGAGGTCGGCATGCCGATCCACGCGATCGACGTCGACGGCAACGTGGTCGAGACCGGGCGCGCCACGAAAGTCTTCGCCTATCGCGGGCTCGACCGCGTCCCCGAGGACAGCGCCGAGGCGGGCGACATCGTCGCCATCGCCGGGCTGACCAAGGCGACCGTCTCGAACACCATCGCCACCCCCTCGGTCACCGTCCCGATCGCCGCGCGCCCGATCGACCCGCCGACGCTGGCGATGAGCTTCGCGGTCAACGACAGCCCTTACGCCGGGCGCGAGGGCGACAAGGTGCAGAGCCGTGTGATCCGCGACAGATTGGAACGCGAGGCCGAAGGTAACGTCGCCATCAAGATCTCCGAGAGCGCCGGCAAGGACGCGTTCGAGGTCGCCGGCCGCGGCGAGCTCCAGCTCGGCGTGCTGATCGAGACCATGCGCCGCGAGGGCTTCGAGCTGTCGATCAGCCGCCCGCGCGTGTTGTTCCAGGACGGCCCGAACGGCCGCGAGGAGCCCTACGAGACCGTGGTCATCGACGTCGACGACGAGCACTCGGGCACGGTCGTCGAGAAGATGGCCCAGCGCAAGGGCCAGATGACCGACATGCGCCCCTCGGGCGGCGGCAAGACCCGCGTGACCTTCACCGCGCCCAGCAGGGGCCTGATCGGTTACCACGGCGAGTTCCTCAGCGACACCCGCGGCACCGGCATCATGAACCGCCTGTTCGAGAAGTACGGCCCGTATGCCGGCCCGATCCAGGGCCGCCAGAACGGCGTGCTGATCTCGATGGAGCAGGGCGAGGCGGTGCCCTACGCGCTCAACGCGCTCGAGGAGCGCGGCGTGCTGTTCATCAGCCCGGGCGAGAAGCTCTACGAGGGCATGGTCATCGGCGAGAACGCCAAGTCGCAGGACCTCGAGGTCAACCCGCTCAAGTCCAAGCAGCTGACCAACTTCCGCTCGACCGGCAAGGACGACCAGGTCCGCCTGACCCCGCCGCGCAAGATGACGCTCGAGCAGGCGATCGCCTACATCCAGGACGACGAGCTGGTCGAGGTGACGCCGCAGAGCATCCGGCTGAGGAAGCGGTATCTGGATCCGCATGAGCGGAAGAGGGCGTCGCGCAAAGAGGGGTAAAACCCTCCGTCAGCGCATCCCCGCTCGTCATCCCCGCGGTTGCGAAGCACTGCCGAAGGCAGAATGCGGGCACCCGGTGAAGCGAAGGCTGCGCAGCACCAGTCAGTTCCGAAACGGATGCATCCGGTGGCCGCCGGCACTGCCCACCTGCTATCGGGCAGGCATGCCCCACGTCGGCACGATCAGCGCCGGATTGATCCCAAATTGGGAACATGCTAGGAGCGTCCGGTGCGGGTGATCGCCCACAAGCGCCTCCGGGAGCATTGGGAAAGGCCCGGACGCGGTGACAGCGAGCAACCGCTGAAGTCGTGGTATGCGGTCGTCCGCGCCGCCTCGTGGGCGCATTTCGCCGATGTGAAGGTTCAGTTCGGCAGTGCCAGCGCGGTGGGCGAGCGGGTCGTGTTCAACATTGCCGGCAACAAGTACCGGCTCGTCGTCTACATCAACTACGCGTTCCACACGGCCTACATCCGCTTCGTCGGCACGCACCGCGAATACGACGATCTGGACATCGAGGACGTTTGAGCATGGTCGAAGTCAGCCCCATCCGCACCGAACGGGACTACCAAGCAGCGCTCGCCGAAATCGAGGGCTTGATGCAGGCACGGCCCGACACGCCCGACGGCGACCGGCTCGACGTCCTGGCCACGCTGGTCGAGGCATGGGAGGCTGAGCATTACCCCATCGAGGCGCCCGACCCGATCGCGCTGATCCAGTTCGTAATGGAGCAACGCGGGCTCGACCGGGCCGATCTTCGGCCCATGCTGGGAGAGCGCGGCCGCGTCTCGGAAATCCTCGCCCGCCGCCGCCCGCTCACGCTGGCGATGATCCGCAAACTGCAGGCCGGGCTAGGGCTGCCGGCGGAGGTTCTGGTGCGTTCATACCCGCTCGACCGGCCGGAGGCGGCTTGAGAAGTTCGCATCCGAAACGGATGCGTTGTTCATCGACGCCGGCGAGAAGCTCTACGAGTGCATGGTGATCGGCGAGAACGCCAAGGGAGCGAGGACCTTGAGGTCAACCCGCTCAAGTCCAGGCAGCTGACCATGTCTGCTCGACCGGCAAGGACGACCAGGTCCGCCTGATCCCGCCGCGCAAGATGACGCTCGAGCAGGCGATCGCCTACATCCAGGACGACGAGCTGGTCGAGGTGACGCCGCAGTCGATCCGGCTGCGCAAGCGGTATCTGGATCCGCGTGAGCGGAAGAGGATGAGCCCCATGGAGGGCAAGTAACCGGAAGGCCCGAGCGCTGTTTCTCGACTCTCCTCCAGATTTCAGGCAAATGAATATGCCTATATAGAAAACTAGTGCTCGGAGGGGGCCGTGGCGTCTGAGGAAATACGAGACTTTGTAGTTCTGGGACTGGACATTGACGGCTATTCTGAGCGGTCGATTCAGACCCAAAATATGGCTCAAACAAAGGTTGACCGTCTCTTCTGCGAGGCTTTCAGGAAGCACATGGGTGCGAACAAGGCACCCAAGTGGATCGATACGGGCGATGGCGGCTATGCCTTGTTCGACTGGAGTCCAACGGACGTTCTGTTGGTAATCAGATCTTTTTCAGAGGCGCTAGGGCGCGATAACGACGACGCGAGAGAGGATCGTCGCATTAGCGTGCGTATCGCGTTGCACTACGGGCAAGTCATATGTTGGACAGCTGAACTGGGGGCAAAGTATACCAGTTCCGTAATTAATGAATGCTGCCGGCTCTTGGATGCCATGGGGCGGAACAGAGGTGGGCAAGTAGTCTGTTCAGGCACCTTCCGTGATCAAATCAATGTCTTGTCCAAGGTCGCAGAGTCGACACGGCTTCGTGACGTTACGGACAAGCACGGAAATTTTCATCAGTTGTACAACTTGCGGCAAGAGCCGGGCTTCGGTGTACGGCCCTTCGAGCAAGAGTTGCATGAGAATCCGCAGGTTCGGTAGACAGTACTGCGACTACTCCAAGTAAAATCCGCGCTCGTAGGCATAGCTAAGGAAAGCCTCTAGATCGTCAAGTTGGTCCGTGCGAAACTGCACGGAGCCCACGCTGCCGAAACGACCGCATTCTACCCGACTCTCGACTGACCGTACGCCTATTTGCCGGGTAGTGAGACTACTCGATTGGTTATCAATAAAATCGGTCGAGCCGACATCGTCGCCCGATAGCGATATCAGACTCAAGGCGGACCCGTATCCCGGCACGTCTGCCAGGAGATGTGTAATGGCAAATTGCTTTTCCCCCCCTTTGTCCAAGAGGTGTTCCGACAAATCGCGAACATTCACGACCTTGCGTTGGAGCTTGGGGCTTATGTAGGTGTTGAAGTAGCGGATTGCCTCTTCCGTAATCCCGTAGCGCATCGTAGCCACCACGACCGTTCTGGTGCGTTCATTCACCCGAAGGTAGATGTCGTAAGTATAGCGAAAGTCGGCCGGAAGGCTGTGGGCTTCTTCGCCGTTTAACGGCTTTAGGCTAGAAAACTTGCAGATGGACCAGCGTGGTGCGCTCCTAACACGGCGAAAAGCTCCAAATACTCCAAGCCCGGATAGTGCCGCTCTAAATTGCTCCCATTTAGGCCGGGCCCCGTCTTCCGAAAACCCATCCCACTCGAATAGATAGCCATATATAAGGCTCATACCGCCCGCTCCGAGCCATCAGGCCGAGCGACGCAGTTGAAAGCCAGCATATGAAGGAGCCAGGCAGACTGCGCCGCGCTTGGCTGCTCTTCTCGCGAAAAATCACGCAAGAATAGCAGCGGATT
Organism: Croceibacterium sp.; assembly: GCA_036519255.1. Taxonomy (GTDB): domain Bacteria; phylum Pseudomonadota; class Alphaproteobacteria; order Sphingomonadales; family Sphingomonadaceae; genus Croceibacterium_A. The sequence continues at coordinate 6,097 of DATDLP010000372.1, read as the reverse complement.
GGTGAAGCGTGTCGGCGGGACGCCGGGGTTTGAATAGTGAAAGGTCCCTGCGGTGGCTGAGTAGTTAAAACGCCGCCTCTCTCCGCTCCGGCGTGTGCGTGTTTTCGGAGAATGAAAGTCTTCTGTTTGGGCGAGATCGCGAAGTTTGTCCGACTTCAAAAGCAAATGAAATAGCGTAAGCAGATACTGCATCCGCTCCAAGTGAAACATATATCGCTGACGATGGGTTTCGTCACCCAAACGCGTTAGCAGGTCTTCTTTGATCGACAATGAGGTTGCTAGCGGGGCGTCTTCAAGTACCGACACGAAATCGGCCAGGGTCAGCTCCCTCCAGTTCGCCGCCGTGAGGTTTCTAACTGCAAGAGCTGTGAGCGTACGTTTGACGTATTCGTCCAGTTTCTCAATGATCGTCGGCTGAATAGCCCAAGAAAGCCAAATGAATTCAACGTACGACTTCGGATCAGAACCATAGAAATGATAATAGTCGAACATATGCACTAAAGCTTCCTCGAAATCCGAGGAATATGTACGTTTAGCCTTTTCGAAAAATGAGCCAGGCTCGGCAAGGTGGCTCTTCCAGTCATTAGTATCGTAATCATTAATGTGGAAGAGCATTAAGGTAAAGCCGAGAAGATCCTCGGCATGATGTCGAATGTTGGTCGGTGGCTCGGTAAAATAGGTAAGTGTATTCGGATCGCCTCTTGGAATTTCGTGCATGCGCTCAAGAAGGCCGTCGAAGAGATCCTGCAGTTTTCCCGAGAGGATGCGATGGCTAAGTTCGTGGGTGACGGTGCCTAGGTTCCATTGGTAGCTGTTGCAGCCTGATACGCACGGAAGGGGAGCGCTGATCGTGAGTGCATCATTTCGGAAGCCGTCGCGGCCACTAAAGTATGTGACCGGCGTTGCGATCCGATATCGTTCGTTTTCATCGCCCTCACCCACCGTTGGCGAGGCCGACGACAGCGCGGGGAGTGAAGAGATGCTTTCTGGCTTCAATTGCAGGTGAAGCGGGTGGTCGGTCGTCCGTTGGGATATATGATCCGAAGAAACTGGGGTGGGCTGGTCTAGCAAGGCATCGTAGCTGGGATGGTAGTGGGATTGTTCGACGATGGTTGTCGTGAATTTTGCCAAATTCCTCAGAGCCAGGCTGGCGACTCCGATGCCAAGGAAGGAATGAGGCCAAAAATGGGATTCTGTGCGAATGATTGGGGAGGTGCCCGAAAGTGCCTGCGATGACATTCGTGAAAGCGCAGCATTGAGTGTAAGTAGCGCTCCCTGAGCCAAGGGGGCATCGATCAATTCGACGTTACCCTCGGAAATATCCTTAGAGATGAGTGCGTTGGCCGAAGTGTCGATATCTAGGCAATCGCGAGCAAGAGGAACGAAGTGACCAATTGCCCTTCGCTCTATCACGGCAAGCAGCGCGTAGAATTCTAGCGCCAATAGGCCAAATGTGTTATCTACCTCGACACTGCATCGTTCAAATAAAAGCTGCGACTCTCGACCCTCAAAGAGGGCTGCGCTGCTCGAAAATTCCGCAGGATTCTCCGAGATGATTCGATCGCCGAGAAGTTCTTCGCGTTCCCCTTCGATGACGGGCGGCTCGGTTGTGAACCAAACCTCATACGGAACAGAGTGACGTTTGCAGAGCTCCTTTGTCTCAGCCGAAACGCTTTCGTGGCATGATACTATGATTAGTGAGAAAAAGCCGAGCGAGAGCCAGATGGAGTCATCGCCCAAAAGCGACATCGAAGAGGTGCTTAGGTGTGTCGCGAGCCACTCCGGGGTGGCGGAGAGAAAGAGGACCTCAGCGTCTCCCTCTACTTCGGCCATGGCCGCGTTCCCGCCGTCGGGCTTTAGCTTCCAGATTGGCGATATACGTGTTGACGCATCCCAGTCCTTGAGCAACGCTTTCAAATCGGTCGCGATGCAAAGCGAGAACGAGTCGGATTCCGTATCCGCCGCGGACTGGACGCGAAGGTAGTACTGCGAACGTGCGAGCTTCAAAATGCCTCCGCTTGGACTATTTGGGGAGGCGATATTCTCGCATGATCTTCTTAATCACGTCGTCATTTGGGCCGGACTCGCGATCCTCCTTGGAGGCAGCCGATTCGCCGTCGAAGCCCTTTGCCGGAATCGCAAAAGCTCGATGGCGACGCGAGCGATGCTTCTCGCTGCGGAGCATGCTGACAATGTCGTTTATCGTTGCTGCCACAATTTATTGTCCAACCGAAAAGAGCGCACCTTCAGTAGTGGCGACGTCTTAATCTACAGTAAGCACCACGCTTAGTCCGAGCGCAACCAGCAGATGCACAAAAGCGAGTCCCAAGGGGCGCCTCTGCCTGTGGATAACGGGGATAAGTCGCGCGCGCCATATTGACTCGTCGAGGATTCTGCAAGTGCGCATGCGCTGCTCTCTCCGAGGGCCAGCACGCGCCAAAGCAAGTTGTCGCCCCAAGAAACAATTTTCCTACAACCCCCCTCCCGTGCTCTACCCTGTCCGATTCGCGTTTTGTTCCGCGTCAGCCAAGGAGCACGACCATGCGCAACCGCGTCCCCGTTCCCGCGTCCGAACGCCCGCCGATCCCCGACTTCACCCCGGTCCCGCGCAAGTATCGCCACGACGGGTGGACGCCCGAGCGGCAGCGGGCGTTCGTCGAGGCGCTCGCCGATTGCGGGTCGGTCCGGCGCGCGTGCGCGATGGTCAACATGGCGAACGAGAACGCCTATGTGCTGCGCCGCTCGCCCGGAGCCGAGGCGTTTCGGGCGGCGTGGGACGCGGCGCTCGATTTTGGGGTCAAGCGGTTGAAGGATATCGCCTTCGAGCGGGCGGTCGAGGGGGAGCTGGTGCCGGTGTTCGTCGCGGGCAAGCTGATGGGGTTTCGGCGCAAGCACAACGATGCGCTGCTGATGTTTTGTTTGCGGCACTACGGCGAGGACGCGCAGGGGAAGCGGACGACGATCAATTACTTCTCGACGCGGGCGAGCGCGGGGGTGGTTTCGGGCACCGTCTTGCAAACCGAGGGTACCCCCTCGACTTCGCTCGGGAGAGCCCCTCCACCACCCGCTTCGCGGGCGGTCCCCCTCCCCCAGCAAGCTGAGGGAGGATTGGCGGAGGCGAGCACGACGACGGTGCGGACGGTGATCAATGCGCCGGGGTCGGCGGCGGACCTCGACGGGGCGGCGGGGGTGCTCGAGGGGTTTGCCGGGGTCGTGCTCGATGGCGAGGCGCAGGCGGCGATCGCGGCGGCGCTCGAGGCTTGCGCGGCGCGGGCGCGGGCGGCGGGGGAGGCGAGCGGGGAGGAACTGGCGGACTTCGGGGAGAACGATCCGGAGACGCCGTTCGTGCGCCTGCCGCACAACGGCACGCCGTACCGCGGGGCGCTGCTGCCGCCGGGCGAGTTCGAGGAGTTCGTGCCGTTCGCCGAGGGCGAGCCGCACTGGGTGCACGCGGGGGAGGCGGTCTCCGACTACTACCGCGAGGTGGCCGAGCAGGCGGGCATGCTCGCACCGGCCGAGCCGGTGCTGTCGCCGCCCGGCGCGGGGCGCAAGCGGCGCAAGGCGGGGTAGCTCACTCGGCCAGCGTGCAGATCCGCGCGCCGACGCGGACCTCGGCCTTGTCGACGGCGTAGCGCATGTCGGTCGCGTAGCGGCCGACGAGGACTTGCGGCGCGGCCGGGTCGGCGACCAGCGGCTGACCCTCGTCGGCGGCGGGGATCGCCAGCCAGCCCTGCTCGGGCGCGGTCGCGAACACCGTGACGTAGACGTCGTGATAGCCGCCGTCGCAGACGTAGCGCGCGGGGCCCAGCGACAGCCCGTCCCGGTCGTCGGCGAGGCCGGCGAGGCGACGCAGCTCGGCGATATCGCCGAGATAGGCGGTGCGCAGGCACTCGGCGAGCGGGACGATCGATTCGGGGCACGAGTCGCGCTCGGCGAGGAACCGGCGCTGGCGGTCGCGCAGCGCGTCGCGGTTGGCCTCCGGCGCGGCGCGGGCGAGGCGGTAGATCCGCGCTTCCTCGCGGTCGAGCTCGGCCAGCGCGGCATCGGCGCAGATCGCGTGCTCGACCGCGCTGTGCGCCTTCGCGCAGTCGAAGCTCGGCGCCGCGGCGGCGGCGGCCAGTTGCAGCAAGGCCAGGCCGATCATCGCATGGTCTCCCCGGAAGCCGCGCGAGGCTATGGCGGCGTCCGGCCGGAGTAAACCGTCGCGCAGCGCGATGGGGCGGCGGACCGCAGCGATCGCCATCGGGTTAACATGAAAAGAACAAAAAGCGAACAAACCGCTTTCCTACACCCTCCCGCTCCTGCCATACGACGGCCGATTCGCGTTTCGTCTGTGGCTCGAAAAGCAAACAAAGGAGGCTGGCCGACACGAACATCCACTGCGCCCACACCGGCCATCCGGTCGGCCGGGCCAAGTGCGAAGCGTCTTTGGCAAAGTTTCGTTTCGCTAGAAATCGTTAGCTTCGCACGATTTATCGTCTTGTAACGCTTTGCTGCGAAATGCCGCGGCAAGCAGTTTGAGGGGGCAAACTCATGATTACCTATTCGCCGCTCGGTTCCGAAATCACGGTCAATACGACTTACGCGCGTTCGCAGAGCCACGCCGACACGGCGTTGCTGGCCGACGGCCGCCTGGTCGTCAGCTGGCTCGACTACCAGCCCGGCACCAGCGTCGGGAAGTACGTCCGGCTGCAGCTGCTCGAGGCCGACGGCACGCCTGCGGGCGGTGAGGTCACGGTCACGGGGCCACTCAACGGGGCGGGCCAGCCGACCGTCACCGGCCTCGCCGGCGGCGGCTACGTGGTCGCGTGGGACGGCTCGGGCGGCACCAAAGCGCAAGTCTACGACAGCGCCGGCGCCCCGGTCGGGGGAGAGGTCACGCTCGTCGCCAACTGGGGCGGAAACCACCCGGACATTACCGCGCTGGCCGACGGCGGCTTCGCGGTGGCGTGGGAGGACGAGCGCACCGTCGGCGGCGACGTCAGCGGCTCGGGCGTGCATTTGCGCACGTTCGACGCGAGCGGCGTGGCGACCTCGCCCGACCTGCTGGTCAACACCACCACGCCGGGCGACCAGTGCATGGTGTCGGTCGCGGCGCTTGCCGGGGGCAACCGGGTGGTGACGTGGTTCGACGACGCGGTCGGCGCTGCACCCAACGCGATGCGGGCGCAGATCTTCGACGCCGCGGGCGTGCGCGTCGGTGGCGAGATCACGGTGAGCGGCGCCGGTACGTTCGTCGGCGAGGCGACCGCGCCGGTGACCGCGCTGGCCAACGGCAACTTCGCGATCGCGTGGCACCAGTCCGACGCGGCCTACGCCCTGTCGCACCGGGTGCAGATATTCTCGGCCAGCGGCGAGCGGCTCGGCGGCGAGATCGCCGCGCCCCCGGGCTCGGGCAGCGAGACCGGGCCGGCGCTTGCCGCGCTGACCGACGGCAGCCTCGCGCTCGCCTGGGTCGGCTACGACGGATCCGGCATGGGCCGCGGGGTGCTCGTGCAGGTGTTCGACGCCGGCGGCACGGCGTTCGGCGAGCCGGCGGTGGTCAACACCCAGACCAATGGCGACCAGACCGACCCGGCGCTCGTCGCGCTGGCCGACGGCGGGTTCGCGATCACCTGGATCGACCGCAACGGCGCGGGCGCCGACGACGACGAGGTCAGGATGCAGCTGTTCGCCCGCTCGGGCACGCTCGATCCGGTCACGATCGGCTCGGATGGCGGCGGCGACACCGCCGCGCTGGCACTCGACGAGAACGGGCTCGCAGTGACGCAAGTCGCGGCGAGCGGCGGGCTCGGCGCGCTGGCCTATGCGATCGCCGGCGGGGCTGATGCGGCCCGGTTCGCGATCGACGCGGCGACCGGCGCGCTGTCGTTCGCCGACGCGCCCGACTTCGAGGCGCCCGCGGATGCCGACGGCGACAACGTGTACGAGGTCGTGGTCGCCGCGAGCGACGGGGTGCGCTCGGATACGCAGGCGCTGGCGGTCAGCGTCACCGGCCTCGACGAGGCGCTGGTAATCACCTCGAACGGCGGCGGCGCCACGGCCGCGGTCGAGCTCGACGAGGGGACGACCGCGGTCGCCACCGTGGTCGCGGTGG
>DATDLP010000371.1:0-11746 GCA_036519255.1 Croceibacterium sp. | reverse complement strand
AGGTTCTCTGTCAGGACCGGGTTGCGCTTGTGGGGCATCGCGGAGGAGCCCTTCTGGCCGGGGGCGAAATACTCCTCGGCCTCGAGGACCTCCGTGCGCTGGAGGTGGCGGATCTCGACCGCGAGCCGCTCGATCGAGGAGGCGATGACACCCAGTGTCGCGAAGAACATCGCGTGGCGGTCGCGCGGGATGACCTGGGTCTAGACCGGCTCGATCGCGAGGCCGAGGCGCTCGGCGACGTGCTGTTCCACCGCCGGGTCGATGTTGGCGAACGTGCCGACCGCGCCCGAGATCGCGCAAGTGGCGATTTCCGCGCGCGCGGTCTCGAGCCGGGTGCGGCAGCGGGCGAACTCGGCATAGGCCTGGGCGAGCTTGACGCCGAAGGTGGTCGGCTCGGCGTGGATGCCGTGGCTGCGGCCGATCGTGGGGGTGTACTTGTGCTCCTCGGCGCGGCGGCGGAGCGCGGCGAGCAGGGCGTCGAGATCTTCGAGCAGGATGTCCGAGGCGCGCGCGAGCTGGACCGCGAGCGTGGTGTCGAGCACGTCCGAGCTGGTCATGCCCTGGTGCATGAAGCGCGCCTCGGGCCCGACCTGCTCGGCGACCCAGTCGAGGAACGCGATCACGTCGTGCTTGAGCACGGCTTCCTTGGCGTCGATCGCGGCGACGTCGATCGCGGGGTTGGTCGCCCACCAGTCCCACAGCGCCTGGCCGGCGCTCGGCGGGACCACGCCGAGCTCGCCGAGCTTCTCGGTCGCGTGGGCCTCGATCTCGAACCAGATGCGGTAGCGCGCCTCGGGCTCCCAGAGCGCGGTCATCGCGGGGCGGGCGTAGCGGGGGATCATGCGAGGCTCCGGTTGGAATGGATGCGCGGCGGCTAGGCGCGGTGTCCCGGAATGGCAAGGTCGGTCGGCGACCCGATTGCTTTCAATGGGGGTTCGTATGATAGTCGTGCGAATGCCCGGCCCAGGGGCGCCGGGACAGGGGACACGATGACGTATCGCGCAGTATTGTTGGGTTGCGCCGCACTGGTGTGCGGCACGCCGGCGCTCGCCGGCGAGGAAGTGCTCTACCGGCCGGCGCCCGACTGGGTCGCGCCCGCCGAGCTGCCGCAAGTGCGGCGCGGTCCGCCGATCGTGCTGTACGACGACCAGCGGCGGATCGAGGAAGGGCAGCTGTCGAACTACATCGACCGCGCGATCCGCGTCGACAACCCGCAGACGCTGACCGCGCTCGGCACGCTGCAGGCGACCTGGCTGCCCGACAAGGGCGACCTGATCGTGCATCGCGTGGCAATCCTGCGCGGCGACGAGGAGATCGACGTGCTCGCGCAGGGCACCCGGCTCGAGGTGCTGCGCCGTGAGCGGCAGCTCGAGCAGCGGATGATCGACGGCGCGCGCACCGCGACGCTGACGGTGCCGGGGCTGCGCGTGGGCGACATCCTGCGCGTGAGCTACACCACGACGCTGTCGGACCAGGCGCTCGACCAGGAAGTGCAGGACACCGTCGGGCTGCCGGCCGAGCCGTTCGCGGCGAGCCTTGCCCGGGTGCGGATCTCGTGGCCGACCGGGTCGGACGTCAAGTGGAAGGTGAGCAAGGGCGTCGACACGCCGGTGCCGGTCGAGGCCGACGGGTATTCGACGATCGAGATCGCACTGCCGCTGGCCGAGGCCGACGAGGTGCCCGAAGACGCGCCGCTGCGCTACCGCATGCCGCCGCTGCTGCAGGCCGGCACGTTCGCCGACTGGTCCGAGGTCAGCCGGGTGATGGCGCCGCTGTTCGCGACCGACGGGGCGATCGAGCCCGGCGGGCCGATCGCGCGCGAGGTGGCCAAGATCGAGCGCGCGCATTCGGGTCAGCTCGAGCGCGCGGTGGCTGCGCTGCGGCTGGTGCAGGACGAGATCGCCTACATGCTCAACGGCATGGAGGGCGGCAACTACATCCCGCAGAGCCCGGCGCAGACCTGGGACATGCGCTACGGCGACTGCAAGGCCAAGACCATGCTGCTGCTGGCGATGCTGCGCGAGATGGGCATCGAGAGCGAGGCGGTGGTGGTCGCCTCCGAGATCGGCGACGTGGTGCCCGAGATGCTGCCGATGCCCGGCGCGTTCGACCACGTGATCGTGCACGCGGTGATCGACGGGACCGACTACTGGCTCGACGGGACCAACGCCGGCGCGAGCATGGCGGTGGTGCACGAGGTGCCCGCGTTCCACGTCGCGCTGCCGCTGCGGCTGGCCGGGGCCGAGCTGATGCCGATGGTGCAGCGGCCGCAGCAGGTGCGCGACCGCGTGGCGCGGATCACCTACGATCACCGCGCCGGGCTCGACGTGCCGATGACCTACACCGCCGAATGGACCCTGACCGGCCCGGCGGCAGCGCCGTTCCGCGGGGTGATCGGGCAGGGCTCGCCCGAACAGCTCGAGAACTACGTGCGCGGGTTCGCCGCGACGCAGCTCGGCGACAGCCTGATCGTCGACAGCAAGATCAGCTTCGACGAGGAGAACAACTCGGCGACGGTCAAGGTCGAGGGCTTGATGGGCTCGCCGTGGGAGTGGGAGCGCGGGCTCGGCAGCCGGCAGTTCTTCCTGCCGAGCCAGTCGTTCGAGTTCCGGCCCGACCGCTCGCGCTCGGCGTGGCGCGAGATTCCTGTGGCGATGCCGGGGCCGTATTCCGAACAGATGGACGTGACCGTTCTGCTGCCCGACGGCGGTGCCGGGTACACGCTCGACGGCAAAACCGAATTCGAGACCGAGCTGGCGGGCGTGCGGATCGCGCGGCAGGCGTCGCTGACCGACGGTCGGCTGACGATCGTCGACAGCACCGCGTGGTCGGGCGAGGAGATCGCCCCGGCGCAGATCGCGGGCGAGCGGCAGAAGACCTCGCGGTTCGGCACCACCGACCTCGGGCTGCGCGCTCCGCGCGACGTGGCGCGGCGGTTCGACCCGGCGGTGCGCGCCGACCGCGCGCGCTTCGCGCCGATCGAGGCGGCCTACGCCGCGCTGATCCGCAAGGATTCCGACGACCTCGACAACTACCGCTACCGCTCGCAATTCCGCGCGATGACGTGGGATTGGCCGGGGGCGATCGCCGATTTCGACGAGGTGATCGAGCGCGAGCCCGACGCCGAGTCCTACCTGATGCGCGCCGGGCTGCGGATCGAGACCGGCGATCTCGATGGCGCGCTGGCCGACGCGCAGGCCGGATGGGAGCTCGATCCGTCGCTGCAGGCGGCGTTCGTGCTATCGGACATCCTGCCCTACGTGGGCCAGGTCGAGGAGGCGATCGAGCTGCTCGAGCAGCAGAGCGGCAGCCCCGACGAGGAGAGCGCGATCGCGATGGCGATCAGCGAGCTCGAGGCGCAGGCCGGGCGCAAGGAGGAAGGGCTGCAGCGGATCGACGACCTGCTCGCGCAACGGCCGAACGACCCGCAGATGCTCAACGCCAAGTGCTGGTACCAGGCAACCTGGAACTACCGTGCCGAGGAGCTCGACGCGCTGTGCACCGAGGCGGTCGAGAAGGCCGACTGGTCGGCGCCGGTGCTCGATAGCCGGGCGATGGGCTATTACCGGCTGGGCCGCCTGCAGGAGGCGCTCAAGGACCTCGAATCCGCGCTGTCGACCAGCCCCGAGCTGGCGCCCTCGCTGCTGATGCGCGGCGTGGTGCGGCGCGAGCTCGGCGACCGCGCGGGCGAGGAGGACATCCGCGAGGCGCTGGCACGGCAGCCGTCGCTGGCGCGGGATTATGCGCGGTTCGGGATCAGGGTGGAGTGAGGCAGTAGGCAGTAGGACGGGCGAGGCCGTTGGTCTTTTTCTTTTTCCACTACTGCCTACTCACTACTGCCTCAAATCAACCCTTTCGACCGCAACGACACATGCCCCTCGCGCCCCACGATCACGTGGTCGTGCACCGTTATTCCCAAGTGCCGGCCGGCCTCGGCGATGCGCTGGGTGATCTGGATGTCGGCCCGGCTCGGCTCGGGGTTGCCGCTCGGGTGGTTGTGCACGAGGATCAGCGCGCTCGCGCCGATGTCGAGCCCGCGGCGGATCACCTCGCGCGGGTGGATCGCGGCCTCGTCGATCGTGCCCTCGGCCGCTTGGTGGTCGAGAATCAGACGGTTCTGGGTGTTGAGGTACAGCACGCGCACCCGCTCGAAGGTGAGGTGGGCCATGTCCACCTTGAGGTAGTCGAGAAGCGCCTGCCAACTGCCGAGCACCGGCTTCTGCTGCACCTCGCTACGCATCATCAAGCGCGCCGCCCGTCCCGCGATCTTGATCGCGCCGACCGCTACCTCGCCGATCCCCTTCACCTGCTGCAGCGCGCCCGGCTCGGCGTCGAGCACGCCGGCCAGCGAGCCGAAGCGCTTGAGCAGGTCTTTCGCCAGCAGCTTGGTATCGCCGCGCGCCTGCGCGCCGTAGAGCAGGTATTCGAGCACTTCGTAGTCGGCCAACGCCTCGGGCCCGCCTTCGAGCAGCCGCTTGCGCAGTCGGGCACGATGGCCCGTGCCGCCGTGCCTTGCCGTCGTTTCGGGCCGTTCCTCGGACAAGCGCGTCCCCCCGCAGCGTGCCTGCCGCATTGCCTTTGCCGGGCTTCACGCGCAAGGGTAGGGCAATGGCGTCGCAATCCGATCCCGACGAGCCATCACCGCGGACCGGCCGGCGCATCGGGTGCTGGGCCGCGCTGGCCATGCTGGCGGTGCTGGCGATCGGGTTCGCGATCCTGTGGGCCAACCGCGCGCAGATCGCCGACAACTTCATCGCCGACGAACTGGCAAAACGCGGGATTTCCGCGACCTACGAGGTCGAGCGGATCGGCGGCCGGCGGCAGGTGCTGCGCGACATCGTGGTCGGCGATCCTGCCCGGCCGGACCTCACGGTCGAGCGGGCGGAAGTTCTGGTCCGATATGGATTCGGTTTTCCCAAGGTTTCCGAGGTCCGGCTGGTGCGGCCGCGGCTCCACGCGACCTACCGCGCGGGCGCGCTGAGCTTCGGCGCGCTCGATCCGCTGATCTTCACCGGCGAGGACGCACCGTTCGAATTTCCCGACATGCGGCTGCGGGTGGACGACGGGCGGGCGCTGCTCGAGAGCGATTACGGCGCGGTGGGTTTCAAGCTGTCGGGCAGCGGGCATTTGCGCGGCGGGTTCGCGGGCGAGCTCGCAGCCACTGCGCCGCAGCTGGCGGGCGCCGGGTGCACGGCGGAGCGAACGACGCTCTATGGCAAGGTGTCGATCGACGCCAGGCGCCCGGGGTTCGAGGGGCCGCTGCGATTTGCGCGCCTGGCTTGCGCCGGGCAGGGCCTGGCGATCGAGAACGGCGCCTTCCAGCTCGACGGGCGCGCCGACGAGCGGCTGGCGAGCGTCGACGGCGAGATCGGGCTGCGTACCGGCGCCGGGTCGTTCGCCGGCGCCCGGCTCGCCGCGCTGGCGGGGACCGCGCGGGCGACCTGGCGCGACGGCGGGCTGACCGCGACCTACGATCTCGCGGCGACCGACCTCGCCATCGCGCAAGCGGCGGTCGCGCGGCTCGGACTCGACGGTTCGCTGCGCGCGCGGCGCAATTTCGAACGGATCGAGCTCGAGAGCGAGATCGACGGCGAGGGGGTGCGGCCCGGCGCGGTGCTCGACCGGACGCTGGCCGAGGCGGCCGCGACGGCGGGCGACACGCTGTTCGGGCCGCTGCTCGATCGCGTGCGCCGCCAGCTCGCGGCCGAAGGGCGGGGGAGCCGGCTCAGGGCCGAGGTCACAGTGCGGCGCACGGGCGAGCGTGTCGCGGTGGTCGTGCCCGAGGCTACCTGGCGTGGCGGGAGCGGTGCGACGCTGCTTTCGCTGTCGCGGCTGCAGTACACCACGCAAGGCCCGGCGGCGCCGCGCTTTGCCGGCGGCTTCGCCACCGGCGGCGAAGGCCTGCCGCGGCTTTCCGGACGGATCGAGCAGCAGCCGGGCGGGGGCATCGAGCTTTCCGCCAGCATGGCCGCCTACGAAGCGGGCGAGGCGCGTCTCGCGGTTCCGCAACTGGTGCTCGTGCAGCGGCCAGGCGGTGCCCTGGGGTTCTCGGGGCGCGCGGTGATGAGCGGCCCGTTGCCCGGCGGCCGCGCCGATGCGCTGACTCTGCCGTTGAACGGAAGCTGGTCGTCGGGCGCGGGGCTCGCGCTGTGGCGCGAGTGCACCGAGCTGCGGTTCGACCGGCTGCAACTGGCCAACGTCACGCTCGAGCGACGCGGGCTCACGCTGTGCCCGCCGCGCGGGACGGCGATCGTGCGCTACGACGGGCGTGGGCTGCGGGTTGCCGCCGGCGCCCCATCGCTCGAGCTGGCCGGTCGACTGGGCGAAACGCCGATCGCGCTCCGCAGCGGGCCGATCGGCTTCGCCTATCCGGGCGCGGTCTCGGCCCGGCAGCTGCTGGTGACGCTTGGACCGGCGGAAACCGCGAGCACCTTCGCGATCGCCGACCTGAGCGCGCAGATCGGCGAGGATCTTTCCGGGCGCTTTGCGGGAACTGACGTGCGGCTGGGCGCGGTGGCGCTCGACGTGCTCGGGGCAAGCGGTGCGTGGCGCTACGCCGACGGCCTGCTCGTGCTGAGCGACGGCGCGTTCCGGCTGCAGGACCGGATAAATCCCAGGCGTTTCGAACCGCTCGTCGCGCGTGGCGCGACGCTCACGCTGGCGGACAATGCGATCACGGCCGAGGCGCTGCTGCGCGAGCCGACCACCGACCGTGCGGTCAACACGGTGGCGCTGCGTCATGACCTGGCGACCGGCAGCGGGCATGCTGACCTGGCTGTCGCGGGCCTGACGTTCGACGAGCGCTTCCAGCCGACGCTGCTCACGCCGAACGCGCTCGGCGTCGTGGCCAGCGTCGCGGGCACGATCACGGGCACCGGCCGGATCGACTGGAACGAGCAGGGGATCACCAGCAGCGGCCGGTTCTCGAGCGAGGCGCTCGATTTCGCCGCCGCGTTCGGGCCGGTGCAAGGCGCCTCGGGCACGATCGAGTTCACCGATCTGCTCGGGCTGACCACCGCGCCCAACCAGCGGCTGCGCGTGCGCTCGATCAATCCGGGCATCGAGGTCGCCGACGGCGAGATCGGGATCGAACTGCGCAACGGCGAGGTGCTTGCGCTCACCGGGGCTACCTGGCCGTTCATGGGCGGCCTGCTCACGATGCAGCCGGTCGAACTGCGCATCGGCGCGACCGAGGAGCGGCGCTACGTGCTCGAGATCGAGGGGCTCGATGCCGCGCAGTTCGTCGCATACATGGAGCTCGAGAACATGGCCGCGTCGGGCACCTTCGACGGCACGGTGCCGCTGGTGTTCGACGCGGCGGGCAACGGCCACGTGGTCGGCGGGCTGCTGCTGTCGCGGCCGCCGGGTGGCAACGTGTCGTACGTCGGCCAGCTTACCTACGAGGACATGGGGCCGATCCCCAACTTCGCGTTCAACGCGCTGCGCTCGCTCGACTACAGCCAGATGCGCGTGGCGCTCGACGGCGACCTGATCGGCGAGATCGTCACCCGGGTGCGGATGGACGGGGTGAGCCAGGGCGCCGGCGCGCAGCAGAACTTCCTCACGCGCAAGATCGCCGCGCTGCCGATCCGCGTCGACGTCAACGTGCGGGCGCCGTTCTATTCGCTGATCGGCAATATCCGCGCGATGTACAACGTCGATTCGATCCGCGACCCGCGCGAGCTCGGGCTGGTCGACGCGCAAGGCAACGCGATCCGCCGCGAAACCCCCGGCCCGCCGCCCGCGCCGCCCGGACCGGGCGACCTGATCCCCAATGAACCCGCTATTCAGCGCCGCGAAAGCGAGGACGTGCCATGAAGAGTGCCGATTTGACCAAGCCCGCACCGCAAGCGCATAGGCCGCGAATGGTGACGCGCAGGGCGATGACAGGAGTGGTGGCGGCGCTGGGTTCGGCGCTGGCCGGTGGGTGCATCTCGGTGACTGCGCCCAACGAGCCGATCGTGATCGAACTCAACATCAACATCACGCAGGAAGTGATTTATCGGCTTGCCGAGGATGTTCGCCAGAACATCGACGAGAACCCGGAGATTTTTTGAGATGGCCACCAATCGGACATTCGCCAAGGTGCTCGCGGGCGGGCTGGTCCTCGCCGGCCTCGCGCTTTCCGTGCCGGCGCTCGCGCAGCGCGACCCGGCCTACCAGGCCGCGCGCTCGTCGGGCCAGGTGGGCGAGAAGCCCGACGGCTACCTCGGAGTGGTCGGCAGCCAGTCGGCCGCGGTGCAGAGCATGGTCAGCGACCTCAACATCCGCCGGCGCGAGAACTATGCGCAGAAGGCGCAGGAGCAGGGCGTGACGCTGCAGGAGTACGCGATCACGCAGGGCTGCATCCTGATCGGGCGGACCGAGGCGGGCGAGAAGTACCAGGCGCCCGACGGCTCGTGGCAGACGCGCGGTGCCGGGGCGCCGATGCGGGATGCGCGGTGTCCTTGAGACGGGTCGCCCGCAAGAACCCGCAACCGGGAAGACATCAGGCCCTTTTCTAGCGAAGTCTGGCTACGAACTTCGAGAGCCATCCCGGAGCGGGGCGACCTGCGTAGCGGTAGCCGCGGGTGTCGAACTTGGGATCAGGACCGCGATCGAGCCAGAAGCGGTGGAATGTGATCTGACGATCGCTTGGCAGGCCGTGGTTGAGCGTATGCGCCAAGCGTTCCGATATAAAGACGTTGCACCAGATCCGCTCCGACGGTGCCTCTGCGATGAGCAAGTCGTCCTCCATCTCCCGCCAATTGATCTCGAGAACGTCCCATTCGGCAATCGCTCGATCGCCAAATCGACGTGAAATCTGCCGCGTGCCGGTGACCGGCTGATAGAAATCGGCATACCTCACCCTGGAGCGGACGAGATCGAACGGCCTTCGCCAGTTGAACACGTTCAAAAAATGCCAGGTTCCGAGAGGCACGTCCGAGTCATCACGATAGATTTTCAGCGGGATGAACTCGATCCGGGGAATGCCCCTGCTTTCGATGATCGCGCGCGCACGCGGCGAGACGATCGCCCCGCTCTGGAAGCCGTAGAGGTCGTCGAGTTGGTCGAGCGATTCGACTTCGGTGCGGGCATGCCACACGGTGGCCGGGCCGGTGGCGGCGAGGAAGGACCGGCCGAAACTGCGCGGATCCAGCGAGTCGAAGAAGACCGGCTTTCCGTGGTCGTCGCGGTCGACCGGGCAAGGTTGGGCCAAGCGGATGGTCTCGCCCATGAGCGTGGGCAAGGTCAGCAGATACTCCTTGGCAGCCATCGATCGGAGCATCTCCCAAGGTCGAGGATGCGCGGAACAGTATCGAACGCTCCGCCAGGGCGATACAGGCTCGCTGCGTAACCGACGCTGCGGCCAGCAAATCCCCCCGCCCGGAACCCGGTTCCTCCCCCGGTTGACTTGCCCCGGCCCCGTCCGTAAGGGCGGCGCATCACCGGCCGGGCACCCTCGGCCGGGTCGTCGTGCAACCCGTATTTGCCGCTCTGACAGGAAGACACCGAGCTCCGTGGCGAACACTCCCGACAGCACCCTGCAGGAGGATCCGGCCATCGATTCGCTCGATGCCAGGATCGCCGCGGCGCGTGCGGCCGAGGAGGCGCGGCTGTCGCAGCAGGTCGTGCCGGTCGGCGACCACGTCGCCCCGGCGACGCAGGTCATCTCGACAATGGTCGGCTACCCGTTGGGCGGGATCATCATCGGGTTCGGCCTCGATAGACTGTTCAACACGCTGCCGTGGATCACCATCGGATTGATGTTCCTCGCCTTCATCGGCGGGTGCCTCCACGCCATTCGCCTCGCCAAGCACCGCGCGAACTGACGCGCCAGATCTAAGGGACCGGAAAGCACGTGGCCGCAGCCGCCAAAATTGACCCGATGCACCAGTTCGCGATCGCCCCGCTCGGCGCCGACGAGCTGGCTGCGAGCCCGTTCCAGTTCACCAACTCGGCGCTGTGGATGCTGATCGTGCTTGCCGCGATCGTGCTGTTCATGTGGGGCGGCACCAAGCGCCAGCTGGTGCCGGGCCGCTGGCAGGCGGCGGTCGAGGTGATCACGGGCTTCGTCGGCGACATCACCCGGCAGAACATCGGGCCCGAGGGGCGCGCCTACCTGCCATGGGTGTTCACGGCGTTCATGTTCATCCTGTTCTCGAACTGGATCGGAGCGATGCCGCTGGCGATCGTCGGGCAGCATCCGTTCACCGTGACCAGCCAGTTCAGCGTGACCGGGGCGATGTCGATCACCAGCTTCGCGATCGTGCTCGGCGTCGGCTTCTGGAAGCACGGGCTGCATTTCTTCAGCCTGTTCGTGCCGCCCGGCACGCCGCTTCTGCTCAAGGTTCTGATCGCGCCGATCGAGTTCGTCTCGTACCTGGTCCGTCCGTTCAGCCTCGGGCTGCGGCCTTTCGTGGCGATGTTCGCCGGCCATATCCTGCTCGAGGTGTTCGGCAACTTCATCGTCCAGGGATTGAACGCCGGCGTCGACGGCAGCCCGATGGGCTGGGCGATCGCGGTGCTGTGCTTCGTCTTTGTCGTCGGGGTCAACGCGCTCGAGCTTCTGGTCGGCGCGGTCCAGGCCTTCGTGTTCGCTCTGCTGACCTCGCTCTACATCAGGGAAGCAGTCCACCTTCACTAATCTTTCAACGGTTTATCTAGGAGTATTATCATGGAACTCGCATCTGCTCAGGTCATCGGCGCCGGTCTCGCGGCTATCGGTGTCGGCGCCGCCGCTGCCGGTGTCGGCTACGTGTTCGGTTCGTTCCTGCAGGGCGCGCTGCGCAACCCGTCGGCCGCCGGCGGCCAGACCGCGACGATGTACATCGGCTTCGCGATGGCCGAGCTGCTTGGCCTGCTCGCGTTCGCCGTGGCGATGATCATCCTCTTCGCGCGTTAATCACTGGAGCTCGGCGGCTTCCGCCGCCGGGCCCCGCCAGGAAAGCGTAAGTCAGCCCCGATGCCTCAACTTGATCAGTTGGCCCTTGTCTACCAGTCGCAGTGGTTCTGGCTGTTGCTGGTGCTGGGGGCGATCTATTTCGTCGTAGGGCGCGGGATCGTGTCCAAGGTCGAATCGACCGTGGATGCGCGCGACGCCAAGATCGCGGCCGACCTCGCAGAGGCCGAGCGTCTTCAGGCCGTCGCGGCCGAAACCGAGGAAGCCTGGCGGGCGAAAATCAACGCGGCGCAGGCCGAAGGCCAGGCCGTTGCGGCCGAGGCCAAGGCTGCGGCCGTGCGCGACGCCGAGAAGCGCATCGCCAAGGCCGAGAAGGAAATCGCCGCGAAGACCGAAGCCGCTGCCACCGAACTCGCCGCAGCGCGCACCGCCGCGTTGACCGAGATCGAAAGCGTGGCCGCCGAAGCCGCGCGCGAGATCGTCGCCAAGCTGACCGGCGCGCAAGTGAGCGAGCAATCGGCGCGCGCCGCCGTGACCGGAGCAATGAGCCGTGCTTGAGTACCTAGCTGCCGCTGCCGGCGAAACCGGCGCGCACACCGAAGTGGCCGGCGGAGCCGAGCATCACGCCGAGGCGGCCGCGTTCGGTGTGTCGCTGCTGACTCCCGGTTTCTTCGTCGCCCTGGCGATGTTGGTGGTGTTCGCGATCATGCTCAAGGCTCGCGTGCCGGCGCTGATCGCCGGTGCGCTCGACGCGCGCATCACTGCGATCCGCACCCAGCTCGACGAAGCCGCGCGGCTGCGCGCCGAGGCCGAGGCGTTGCGCGACGAGTACGCGAAGAAGGCCAGCCAGGCCGACGTCGAGAT
>DATDLP010000370.1:0-3374 GCA_036519255.1 Croceibacterium sp. | reverse complement strand
GACTCGCTGGCCTGATCGCGCAATGCGGTATCTCCCCCTGACCGAGGCCGACCGCGCGGCGATGCTCGAGGTGATCGGCGTCTCCTCGGTCGACGACCTGTTCGCCGACGTGCCCGAGGCCGCGCGGCTGGCCGGCCCGATCGCCGGCCTGCCGCACCACGCAAGCGAGCTCGCGGTCGAGCGGCACATGGCGGCGCTCGCGGCGAAGAACCTCGCCGCGGGCAGCGCGCCGTTCTTCCTTGGCGCGGGCGCCTATCGGCACCACGTGCCGGCGAGCGTCGACCACCTGATCCAGCGCGGCGAGTTCCTGACCTCTTACACGCCGTACCAGCCCGAGATCGCGCAAGGCACGCTCCAGGTGCTGTTCGAATTCCAGACGCAGGTCGCGCGGCTGTTCGGCTGCGAGGTGGCCAATGCCTCAATGTACGACGGCTCGACCGCGTGCTGGGAAGCGATCTCGATGGCGCGGCGGATCACGAAACGGGCGAGGGCGGTGCTCTCTTCGGGACTGCATCCGCACTACGTTTCGGTGGTGCAGACACTGGCCAAGTTCACCGAGGATGAGGTCGGCTACGCGCTGCCGACGCTCTCGGGGGAGAGCGACATTGCGCGCCTGATCGCGGCGATCGACGACCGGACCAGCTGCGTCGTGGTCCAGTATCCCGATATCCTCGGGCGGATCGAGGACCTCGCGCCGCTGGCCGAGGCTGCCCACGCGAACGGCGCGCTGCTGGTCGCGGTGGTGACCGAGCCGGTCGCGCTCGGGGCGATCCGCAGCCCGGGCGAGATGGGCGCCGACATCGTGGTCGGTGAGGGGCAGGCGCTCGGCGTCGGGCTGCAGTTCGGTGGGCCTTATCTCGGGCTGTTCGCCACGCGCGAGAAGTTCGTGCGGCAGATGCCCGGGCGGCTGTGCGGCGAGACGGTCGATGCCGAGGGCCGGCGCGGGTTCGTGCTGACGCTGTCGACGCGAGAGCAGCACATCCGGCGCGAGAAGGCGACGAGCAACATCTGCACCAACTCGGGGCTGTGCGCGCTGGCGTTCTCGGTCCACATGACGCTGCTCGGCGAGAAGGGGTTGCGCGCGCTGGCTGCGGTCAACCACGCGCTGGCCTGCGCCGCGGCCGAGCGGTTGAGCCGGGTGCCCGGGGTCGAGCTCGTCACCCCGCGGTTCTTCAACGAGTTCACGCTGCGGCTTCCGCGCGAGACCCGCCCGGTCGTGCGCGCGCTGGCCGAGCGCGGGGTGCTCGCCGGGGTGTCGCTCGGGCGGCTCTATCCGGACGGCGACGGGCGCGAGAACGGGCTGGTGGTGGCGGTCACCGAGATGGTCACGCCGGAGGACGTCGAAGCCTGCGCGGCGGCGCTCGAGGAGGTGCTGGCATGACGATCAACCCAAGCGGCTGGCGCCCGAACATGGGGGCGGCAGAAGCGGCCGCAGTGTCCAGCTTCACCGGCAACAAGGGGCTGATGCTCGAGGAGCCGCTGATCTTCGAGATCGCCGGCTCGGACACCACGGGGGTGGATATCGCCCCGCCGGAGACCCCCGGCGATCGTCTGGGCGGCCTCGCGCGCGAGGCGCAGATCGGCCTCCCTGGCCTGTCCGAGCCAGAAACCGTGCGGCACTACACGCGGCTGTCGCGGCAGAACTATGCGATCGATCTCGGGCTGTTCCCGCTCGGCTCGTGCACGATGAAGCACAATCCGCGGCTCAACGAGAAGGTCGCGCGGCTGCCCGGGTTCGCCGACTTGCACCCGCTGCAGCCGGTCGACACCGTGCGCGGCGCGCTCGAGGTGATCAACGAGCTGGCGTTCTGGCTGATCGATCTCACAGGCATGCACGGCGTGGCGATGACCCCTAAGGCCGGCGCGCACGGCGAGCTGTGCGGCATCCTCTGCATTCGCGCTGCGCTGGAAGCGAAGGGCGACGCGCGCGAGGTCATCCTCGTGCCCGAGAGCGCGCACGGCACCAACCCGGCGACCGCGGCCTTTGCAGGCTATCGGGTCGAGGCGATCCCCGCGACGCCCGACGGCCGCGTGGACGTGGCGGCACTCAAGGCCCGGCTCGGGCCCGACGTGGCCGGGGTGATGATTACCAACCCCAACACCTGCGGTCTGTTCGAGCGCGACATGAAGGCGATCTCCGATGCGGTCCACGCCGCGGGGGGGTACGTCTATTGCGACGGGGCCAACTTCAACGCCATCGTCGGCCGCGTGCGCCCGGGCGACCTCGGCGTCGATGCCATGCACATCAACCTGCACAAGACCTTTTCCACCCCGCACGGCGGTGGCGGTCCCGGCTCGGGGCCGGTCGTGCTTTCGGAGGCGCTCAGCCCATACGGCCCGCTGCCCTTCACCGCGCGCCGCGCCGACGGGACGGTCGACCTGATCGAAGAGGAGAACGCTGCCGCCGAGCATCCGCACAGCTTCGGGCGGATGTGCGCGTTCCACGGCCAGATGGGCATGTTCACCCGCGCGCTGGCCTACATCCTCAGCCACGGCGCCGATGGGCTGCGGCAGGTCTCGGGCGACGCGGTGCTCAACGCGAACTATCTGCTGCGCCGGCTCGAGGACGTGCTCGACGCGCCGTTCGCGGCTTCGGGGCCGTGCATGCACGAGGCGCTGTTCAGCGACAAAGGCTTCGAGGAGGGCATTTCGACGCTCGACGTAGCCAAGGCGCTGATCGACGAGGGGTTCCACCCGATGACGGTGTACTTCCCGCTGGTGGTGCACGGGGCGATGCTGGTCGAGCCGACCGAAACCGAGAGCAAGGCGGCGCTCGACCAGTTCGCCGGGGCGCTGCGCCGGATCGCCGAGCGTGCGCGGGCGGGCGATCAGAGCTTGAAGGCGTGCCCGGTCGAGACGCCGCGGCGCCGGCTCGACGAGGCCAAGGCGGCGCGGCAGCCGCGGCTGGCGTGGAAGGAGGCGGAGAGTGGGTAGGGCCTGGCCGGCCTGACGAGATCAGCCTGGAACCGAGACCGCAACCACCTCGATCGCGTCGTCCTCATCGCCGAACGCGGCGAAGTCGCCGGGCTCGGCGCCCATCATGGCGCGGGCGAGCGGGGCGTTGAACGAGAGCAGGCCGGCTGCGGGGTCGGCCTCGTCGTCGCCGACGAGGCGGAAGGTCTTCGCGGCACCGCGCAAGCGGAACGTCACCGCCACGCCGAACTCGACCTTGTCGCCGGCCGGGGGCGGGGCGAGCGCGGCGGAGACCTGTCGGGCGGTCCAGTAGCGCAGGTCGCGCTGCAAGGGCTTGCGCGCGGCCTCGTCCGGCGTCGCGGCGATCGCGGCCTCGAGCGCGGTGATGCGTTCGGCGATCAGCGCGAGGCCGCGTGCGGTGACGAGGTTGGGGCCGGGCGGGATGGGCAGCTCGAACTTCG
>DATDLP010000369.1:0-5766 GCA_036519255.1 Croceibacterium sp. | reverse complement strand
AACAGCGGATCCTTGGCCTGGATCACGCCAGGCGAAGGCGTGTCCGGCAGTTCGCCGAGCCGTTCGCCCACCGCTTCCGCCGCGACGCCCTCCGCGTGGACCAGCGCCATCCGGCCGCCGTCGGCGATCAGGATCGCGCCGTGCGTCGCGTGCACCCCGCGCATCACCAGCCGTAGCGCGTCGTCGGCCAGCTCCTTCGGCGCGCTGCTGGTGCGCATCTCCGCCAGCAGCTCGGGCAACTCCTCGCGCAGCCGCGCCAGGTCGCGCTGGAAGCGCTTGCGCGCCCAATCGTTCAGCCGGGCGTGCAGCGGCACGAGCAGCACCGCAGCCAGCGCCGCCGCGATCGCGCCGCCCGCCGGGCCGACGCTGGCTCCGAACCACTCCTGCCCGAGGGCCTGGATCAGCGTCTCGCCGATGGTGAACACCGCGATCAGCGTCACGGTGAGTCCGGCATAGAGGGCGGAGCGGCTGATCGCCGCGTCGGCATCGTAGAGCCGGTGGCGCAGGAGCGCGATCAGCAGACCGCCGACGATGAACAGGCCCTGCAGCATGCTGACCACGCTCGCGGCCACCACGAGCGCGAAGTACGTCGTGTTGTCGCGCGTCACGCTCTCGAGGTAGGATAGGCCGAACTCGACAAACCCGGTGGCGATGAACGCCGCAAAGCCGAGCATGACCCACTTGAGCTGCTGTTTAGGCGGTCCGGGCTCCTGCCGGACGTAACGCCACGCCAGGCTCGCGATCGTCAGGCCAACGGCCGGCATGACGACAGCCATCTGCACCAGGATCGGCGTGTCCGGCTGCTCGAGCAGCGCCAGCACGGCCCAGTTCAGGATCGCTGGGATGATCAGCAGGGTCCAGCGCGGCCGGAAGCGTCCGGTCGGGAAGACCGTCAGCGCGAGCAGGATGCAGGCCATCGGGATCATGTCGAGCCCATAGTCGAGCGCGCTCCACACCGCCCGGCTCGAGAACAGCCACGCGAGATCGTTGGCCGGCACCGCCAGCAGGCCCAGTGAGAGCAGCGCAGCCACCGGATCGCTCGCCCGCCGCCGGAACAGCAGGATCGCTCCCGCCATGACGATCAGTGCGTTGACCGTGCGCGAGGTGGAAGTGACGAATGTGCGCTGCGCATAAGTCAGCGGTTCTGCGCGGTCCGCGGCGGCGAGGTGCTGTGGGCCGCGTTCGATCCGCGCCTCGCCGACGGTCCTGTCCGGACGGCGCAGGCGCAGCGACACCGACCCACCGACCGGGCCGTCGAGAGCGCGTGCGATGTGCTCGAAGTTTGTCGGCGAGAGATCGGCCGCGACCGCGCGGCCGTCGATCGCCAGCAGCACGCTGCCGGGCACCACGCCGGCCGCTTCCGCCTCGTCGCTGATCGGGCTGAACGTCAGCATCTCGCCGTCGGCATCCGGCCGCAAGCCTGCGCCGAACACCTGCATGTCGAGCGTCTCGGTGTTTTGCACGCTGCGCCACTGCCCGGCGGTGACGGCGAGCACTGTGATCGCGAGCATCGCCCACCACAACACCTTGTAGGCGGTGAGCCAGCGCCCTTTCAGTTCGGGCAGTCCCCTGGGCAATCGCATGCGCCGGTCCCCCGATCCCCGCGATGCGCCGGATACTTACGGCCAATTGCCCACCCGACAAGGCGCATTCGCCACGCCCTTCTTGCCGGGCGCTCCGGGTTTCCCCGGCGATGCGAGGCTATACCGGCCAGAACAGCGCGATCAGCGGCACGCCGAGGACGACGACGAGCACCGACAACGGCAACCCGAGCCGCCAGTAGTCGCCGAACCGGTAGCCGCCTGGACCCATCACCAGCGTGTTGCACTGGTGCCCGATCGGGGTCAGGAAATCGCACGCCGCGCCGACCGCCACGGCCATCAGGAACGCGTCGGGCCGATAGCCGAGGTCGGTCGCGAACGCTGCCGCGATCGGCGCCATCACCAGCACCGTGGCGGCGTTGTTGAGGAACGGCGTCACGGCCATCGCCGCGACCATGATCAGCGCCAGCGCCCCGAACGGCGACAGCCCGAGCGCGAACTGCGAGAGGCCGTGCGACAGCAGCTCGGTGCCGCCGGTCGCGCGGATCGATTCGCTGACCGGAATCAGCGCCGCGAGCATGACCAGGATCGGCCAGTCGATCGCGCCGTACGCCTCGCGCAGCGGCAGCGCGCCCGCCATCACGATCGCCGCCGCCGCGCCGAAAAACGCCAGCTGTACCGAAACCACGCCGAACGCGGTCAGGGCCATCGCCACGCCGAGGATCGCCAGCGGCAGCACGCTGCGGCTGAAGTTGCCCAGCCGCACCTCGCGCTCGGCCAGCGGCAGGCACCCTAGCTCCTGCAGCTTGGCCGGGAGCTGCGACAGCACGCCCTGCAGCACGATCATGTCGCCCGCGCGCAAGTTGATGCTGCCGAGCCGTTCGGTGAAGCGCACCCCGCTGCGGCTGACCGCGAGCAGATTGATGTCGTGCCGCCGGTGCAGCTCCAGCCGCCCGGCGGCCTCGCCGATCAGTGTCGAGCCGTGCGCGATCACCGCCTCGATTACCCCGATCTCCTCGCCCCGCCCGGCTTGGGCAAACGTCCGGTCCTGCCCCTCGAGCTCGAGCGCGGCCTTGGCGATGGTCCGCTGCAGCGCCGCGGGTGCGCCCTCGAGCAGCACGATGTCGCCGGCGCGCAGCACGGTGTCGCAGCTCGCGGCACGGTCCTCGCCCTCGCGCATCACCGTGGTCACCGTCACCCCTTCGGCCGCGTCGCCGAGATCGGCGATCGACCTGCCTTCGGCGGCCGAGCCCGGCGGCACGCGCGCCTCGGTCAGGTAGGCCTGCACGTCGAGCGCCTCGCCCATCGCCACCGCCGGCTTCTGCCCGCCGGGGAGCAGGCGATAGCCGATCGCGAGGAACACTAGACCCGCCGCCGCTATCCCGAACCCGACCGGAAAGTAGTCGAACATCTCGAACGGCTCGCCGATCAGCTCCTCGCGCATGCTCGAGACGATCACGTTGGGCGAGGTGCCGACCAGCGTCATCAGCCCGCCGAGCAGCGACGCGAACGCCATCGGCATCAGGTAACGCGAAACCGGCGTGCCCGACTTGCGCGCCATCTGGAACGCGATCGGCATCATGATCGCCAGCGCGCCGATGTTCTTGACGAACGCGCTCATCGCCGCGACCGCGACGATCAGAAGCACGAGCTGCGCGCGGAAGCTGGTCACGCGCGGCGAGACTGCCTGCACCGCGCGCTCGACCAGCCCGGTGCGCGCGACCGCGGCGCTGACCACCAGCGCGCTGCCCACGATGATCACGATGTCGTTCGAGAAGCCGCTGAACGCCTCGTCCGCCGGGATCGTCCCGACCAGCACGCCCGCCAGCAGCCCGGCGATCGCGACCATGTCGTAGCGCCAGCGTCCCCAGATGAAGAGGGCCATCGTGCCCGCGAGAACCGCGAAGCTGAGCCCCTGCTGTAATGTCAATTCCGTCTCGTCCCTGTTGCCTCTCGATCAACGCGGCACGGGGCAGCCGGCTCCCGGCTTTGCGACCGGTTGCCGCCCGCCGCGCGCGCGCCTACACGCTGGCGCCGACATGAAGCGCACCCACTTGCCCCTCAACGCCTTGCGCGTGTTCGACGCCGCCGCGCGGCACCTGAGCTTCACCCGCGCGGCCGACGAGCTCGCGGTGACCCCGGCCGCGGTCGGCCAGCAGATCCGCGCGCTCGAGGACGTGCTCGGGGTGGTGCTGTTCCGCCGCACCTCGAAGGGCCTCGAGCTGACCGACGAGGCCGAGGCCGGGCTCGAACCGCTGCGCGAAGGCTTCCTCCGGTTCGAGGAAGCGGTCCAGGCGATGCAGGCCGGCCAGTCGAGCCACAGCTACACGATCGCGGTCCCGCGCGAGTTCTACGCCCAGTGGCTCGCACCGCGGCTGGCCGCGTTCCGCGCCGCCAATCCCGAAGTGCGCTTCCAGCTGATCGCCGACGAGGATGCCGACTTCACCGAAGCCAACCTCGACGTCGCGGTGCGGCTGGTCGAGGGGCCCGGCGATCTCGAAGGGGTCGAGCTTGCGCCCGCCAGCCGCGTGCTGGTGGCGGCGCCCGGCGCCGCCGAAGGCTGGATCTCGTGGCCGGGCTATCCGGGCTCGGACGGTTCGGGCGAGGACGTGCTGCTGCAGGTCGGCAACGCCGGCCAGGCGCTGAGCTCTGCGCTCGCCGGGCTCGGCAAGGCGATGATGCCGCTGCCGCTGGTCGAGGAAGCGCTGGCCGATGGCCGACTGGTAGCGCTCGAGGGCCCGGAGGAGGGCCGCCGCGCCTACTGGCTGGTCGCCCCGCGGCCGCAATGGCGGCAGAAGAAGGTCAAGGCGCTGGTCGAGCACCTCGCCGGCGGCTAAGCCCGCGTTTCATCGGTACGAAGGAGGGGGACATGTCGCGTTCGATCGTTCGGTGGGGCGCCGCGGGCCTCGGCCTCGCGCTGGGCGCCTCCACCCCTGCGCTGGCCCAGTCGCCGACCTTGCAGGCCGGCGGCGTGGTCGAAGGCGAGGTGCGCGGTTCAGGCTCGCCGGCCAGCTTCTCGCTGCGCGCGGCCCCCGGGCAGACGCTGCAGCTCGACGCGATCCCCGCACCCAAGGCGCCCGACGGGCTCGACCTCATGGTCAAGGTCTACGACGCCGCCGGGGACCTGGTGGCCGAGGACGACGACGGCGGCGGCGCGCTCAATCCGCGGGTCACGCTGGTCAGCCAATCCGGCGGGACCTACCGCGTCGAGGTCGACGTGCTGGGCGAGGGCGGAGCGTTCACGCTGCTCGCGCGCGAGAGCGTCTTCGTTCCCGAAGTCACCACGCCGCTCACGCTGTCCGGCGGCAAGGCCGAGCGCAACGTGGCGTTCCCCGACCAGGACGACGCGCTGTTCACTTTCGCCGGTCGCCGGGGCGAGATCTATTCGATCACTCTCGTCGCCGACAGCCCCGAAGCCGAAGGCGCAGCCGACCCGATGCTCGAGCTGTTCCAGGGCGAAGGCACGGCGCGGGATTCGATCCTGACCGACGACGATTCGGGCGGCGGGCTCAACGCGCGGCTCGTCGCGGACCTGCCCGAGGACGGCACCTACACCGTGCGCGTCTCGACCCTCTCGGGCACCGGCAGCGCGCGGCTCGCGGTGTCGAAGCTCACGCTACGGCCGGCTCCCGTGAATAGCCTCTCCTACGGCTCCGCGGCCATGGTCGGCTTCACCCCGGATTCGCCGTTCGTGGTCGGTGAATCCGCGCGCCGGCTGGTGCCTTACGCGCTCTACCGCCTGCCCGCCGCGCCCGCCCCGCGGGCGATGGCCGCGCGCGGCGAGACGATCGTGATCACCGCGACCAGCGAGGGGCTCGCTCCCTACCTCGAGGTGGGCCTCGACACCCCGCTCGGCTTCGCCGCGGTGCTGTCGAACGACGATGCCGACGGCCTCAACGCGCGCGTTGTGCTCGATCCGGCCAAGTTCGGCGAGGGCGATGCGGCCGACTGGTGGAGCAAGCTGCGCATCCGCGTCTCCGCGCCTCCCGGCAGCGCCGGCGAGATCGAGCTGACGGCGACGCCGACGGGGGGCTGAGCTTCGAAGGGCTCAGCCGCCGAGGCCTTCCCTGCTGACCTCGACGGTGGCCTGCGCGCGCAGTTGGCCGACCTGCACGAGCACAGGCCCGTCGGCGGCCGCGTCCTCGACCACGAGCTTGACCCACAGCGTTCCGCCGTCCTTGAACCAGGCGGTCCCGCTCGCCTCGCGCAGTGCGGCGAGGCTGTC
>DATDLP010000368.1:0-2578 GCA_036519255.1 Croceibacterium sp. | reverse complement strand
GCGCGGCCCGGGATCAGCGCGGTGGTGATGACGATGTCCTGCCTGGCGATATGGCTCGAGACCAGCTCGGCCTGCGCCTTCTGGTACTCCTCGCTCATCTCGGTCGCGTAGCCGCCGCTCCCCTCGCCCTCGATGCCGGCGACGCTCTCGACGAACACCGGCTTGGCGCCGAGCGACTGGATCTGCTCTTTCGTGGCGCTGCGCACGTCGGTCGCCGAGACTTGCGCGCCCAGGCGCCGCGCGGTGGCGATCGCCTGCAGGCCGGCGACGCCGACGCCCATCACGAACACCTTGGCCGCGGCGACCGTGCCCGCAGCGGTCATCATCATCGGAAAGGCGCGGCCATACTCGTTCGCCGCCGCGAGCACGGCCTTGTAGCCGCTGAGGTTCGACTGGCTCGACAGCACGTCCATCGACTGCGCGCGGGTGATGCGCGGCATGAACTCCATCGCCAGCGCCTCGAGCCCGGCCTTGGCGTAGGCATCGACGCGTTCGCGCTCGCCGAACGGATCGAAGATCGCCGCGACCCACGCGCCCGGCGCCGCGCCAGCCAGCGCCTCGGGCTCGGCTGCCTGCACGCCGAGCACGATGTCCGCGTCCTTGACCACCTCGGCGGCCAGCCCGAGCTCGGCCCCGGCTTCCTCGTACAGCGCGTCGGGCAGGCATGCGCCCTCGCCCGCGCCGCGCTCGACCGCCACCGTCGCGCCGAGCGCGATGAATTTCTTCACCGTTTCGGGAGTGGCAGCGACGCGGGTCTCGCCCGCGGCGCGTTCCTGCAGAACCGCGATGCGCATCCCCCCGGCCGCGCCGTCAGGCGATCAGGACGACGATCAGCAGCGTGAGCAGCGCCAGCGCAGGCACCGACCACTTGAGCAGGTCGATGAACCCGCCGTAAGTCTGCTCGTGCGCCTTCATGTCGTTGCCGGATTGCGCCACGGTAAGCTCCTCTGTTCTTCCTTGGCCACTGCTCTATCCGGCCCGGCACCCGCGCTCAAGCCCCGTCCTGAGCCCTTCGACGGGCACAGGACAGGCTTGAGGGCTGAGCCTGCTTAATCGCCTCTTTACCCCGCTGCGCTATGCCGCATCGACTGGGACGCAAGGTGGGATTGGGATGGCGGACGCCGAACAGCGCCTATTGATGCTGATCGACGACGAGCCGGCGCAGAGCCGGCTCATCACGGCGCTCGCCGCGCGCGAGGGATGGCGCACGCTGGTCGTGCGCGATTCGGAAACCGCGATCGCCACGCTCGGCACGCGCCAGGGCATGACGCTTTCGGCGATCATCCTCGACCAGTGGGTCCCCGGCGACCAGGCATGCGAGCTGATTCGCGAGCTCAAGGACCGCCGGCCCGGCCTGCCCATCCTGATGCTGACCACCAGCACCTCGCCGCTGCTCGCGGTCGAAGCGATGCGCGCTGGTGCCACCGATTACCTGGTCAAGCCGGTCAGCCCCGACCGGCTGATGCAGGCGCTGCGCAACACCACGACCCGCGAGGCGCCGCAAGACGAGCTGATGCCGCTGACCGAGAAGATGGCGGCGACGCTCGACTTCGATGCGATGGTCGGCACCGCGCCACCGTTCCGCGACGCGCTGGCCAAGGCGGCCAAGGCCGCGCGCGGCCACGGCGCGGTGCTGATCGAGGGCGAGACCGGCACCGGCAAGGAAATGCTGGTGCGGGCGATGCACGCCGCCTCGCCGCGCGCCAAGACCGCCTACCGCAGCATCGTCGTCGGCGGCGTGCCCGCGAGCAGCCTCGAATCGGTGCTGTTCGGGCACGAGAAGGGCGCCTTCCCCGGCGCGTTCGACCGCCAGACCGGCGCGCTGCAGCATTGCGACGGCGGCACGCTGGTGCTCGACGAGGTCGACCGCCTGTCGCTCGAGCTGCAGGACCGGCTGACCGAGGCGCTGACCAACCGCTCGGTGCGGCCGATCGGCGTCGCGCACAGCTTCAAGGTCGAAGTGCGGGTGATCTCGGCCAGCAACCTGCCGCTGGCGGACCTGGTCGCCGCCGGCCACTTCCGCGCCGAGCTGCTCGAGCTGCTGTCGGGCACCAAGATCCTGCTACCGCCGCTGCGCGACCGCGTGGGCGACCTGCCGGCGCTGACCCGCCACTTCCTCGCCCGCATCGGCGAGCAGCCCGGCCTGCGGCCGCTCGGCATCACCGACGGGGCGCTGCAGCTGCTCGCGGCGTTCGACTGGCCGGGCAACGTGCGCCAGCTGCAGGCGGTGCTGTTCCGCGCCGCGGTGTTCTGCGACGGCAACGCACTGACCTCGGAAGACTTCCCGCAGCTCAGCCAGATGATCGGCGAGATGGAGATGGCGTCGCACCCCGCGCAGGACGGCGTCGGGGTGCAGCTTTACACCGCCGACGGCAACCTGCGTCCGCTCGAGGACATCGAGGCCGACGTGATCCGCCTCGCGATCGGGCACTACCGCGGACGCATGACCGAAGTCGCGCGGCGGCTCGGGATCGGGCGCTCGACGCTCTATCGCAAGCTCGGCGACCTCGGCATCGAGAGCGCGGCCTAGCCAATCGCGCCGCCGGCCGATAGGCACGGGGGATGACTCGGGGCTTCG
>DATDLP010000367.1:0-18550 GCA_036519255.1 Croceibacterium sp. | reverse complement strand
CATCCCCGCCGCCGGCAACGCGCCCCCGCTTCGTGGTCCCGCCGGCGGCGCCGGATCCGGAGCCGCCCCCACCGCTTGCGAGCGAGGCGGTGGCGGCGCCCGCTTACGTGGCGCCCCCGCCGGGGTTCGACGACCCGGTCGGCGCCGGCGCCTCGCAGTTCGAGGCCGCGCCGCCGTTCCGCCGGCGGCGCAACGTGCTCAAGCTGTGGACCTGGGCGGGGGTGATCTTCGCGCTGCTGGCCGCGGGAACCATTGCCGCCGTCTCGTACTGGGGCCTGCCGGACTGGGCGCCGGTGAGCCGCCCGGCGTTCGGCCTCGGCCAGCCGAACCTGCAGCTCGACTTCCCGGTCGACCAGCAGGAGCGGCGCCAGCTGCCCAACGGCACCGAGTACTTCGGCGCCAGCGGCACGATCACCAACGTCGGCAGCGAGGCGCAGAACGTTCCGCCGATCCTGATCGTGCTGCGCGATGCGCGCGAGCGGCAGGTGTTCAGCTGGGAAGTGCAAGCACCCAAGCGCAGCCTCGCGCCGGGCGAGAGCGTCACGGTGAACGAGGCGGTGACCGACGTCCCGCGTTCGGCCCGGGTGGCCGAGATCGGCTGGAAGCCCGACTGACGCCTACTGGAATTCGACCAGCACCGTCCTGCCCCGGCGGGTGAGCTGGTGCTGCGGCGCGGCGCTGTCCGAACGCACGGGGCCTTCGGCCTGGCGAACGGCGACCGAAGGCAGAATCGTTGCGGTGACGCTCGCCCTGGCCAGCCTGACCCCGCGCGCCGGTTCGGCGTTCGCCGTCGAAACCGCGGCGGCAGCGGCCAGAATCAAGGCGGCTGACAGGCTCATGAATCATGGTTTCCGCCCCGTTCACCATCGGCGCAACCGTGACGCGCGCGCTGTTCCACAATGGGACGATCCGGCGTGTGTTCGGTAACGCTGTGCACGCTTGCAGGGGCGGAACCGCTTTGCTAAGGGCCCGCTCCTACCCCGCGGGGGCCGCCTTTCAGCGCCCTTGTCGATTATGCGGTCGTGGCGGAACTGGTAGACGCGCAACGTTGAGGTCGTTGTGGGCGAAAGCCCGTGGAAGTTCGAGTCTTCTCGACCGCACCACTCAGTCCTGAGTGACCCTTGAATTTGGTGATGCTCGCGAGCTGCCGCCCGAAAGGGCGCAGTTTTGCGGCGTTTGCGAGGTTCATCTTCGCGACCTGCAGCGATAGACCGGCTCGGAACACGAAACCCGACGGGCACTATCGGCCGTCTCTGTGTGCAAAATTCTGACCGCACTTGGGGAGTGTCTGGAGAATCCGAGAGCCGCGCGCTGGTCTGCCCACGAAGCGGAAGCGCGATGTCCCACGCCTATCGCGCCCGCAACCTCGCCGAACGCCTCTGGTACAGGCTCAAGGACTGGCGACGTATCGCAACCCGCTACGACAAGCTTGCCGCCAGCTATATGGCCGGCGTCTTCCTCGCAACCGTCATCACCTTCTGGTGCGATTGGTCCTGGCCTTAGTTCAGGACGACAGGCCGCGCCCTTATCTGGCTCCGAACGAGCACTCCGCTGCCGCGCCGGCCATCACGAGAACGATCTCCGGATCGTTGAGCCGACCCAGCCTGGTCGCCAGTTCCGTGACCCTGATCTCGTCCACCGGCTGGCGCAGCTCCTTCGATGCAGCATCGAGCCTCTTGAGCTGGGCGATGCTGAGCGAATCGGCCATCGGCGCCGCCATGCAGCGCGCCATCGGCTCGCTCAAGCCGAAACGGATCAGCCCCTGGCGCACACCGGCTTCCTTGCTTGTCGCGCAGCCTGTGGCCAGCAGCATGGCACCTAGCGCAAGGGCGGAAGTCAGCTTGGATCGCATTGTGGGCCTCCGTTACCAGGTTTTCGACACCTCAAACTGGCGGGCAAGACTGTCGCAATCTGCCGTGGGCCAGGCACCCGCGCGCGAGTATGCACTGGGGCGAAATCCATCCACTTCGCGCTACTCGAGCGTTTGTGACGAGAACACGAACTGCTTCTCGCAGAAATCGTCCATTCCTGCTGTCCTCACCCCCAACTCTGTACGCAAGGTCACCTGCCCGCCCTCCGCCCAGTCGACGCGCGCCAGGCATATCGGCCGCGCCGCCGCGACCGTTGCGAAAGCTGGCGGCAGCCTGGTCCAATCGATCGTCAGGCGGATCTCGGCCTCGTCCCGCCCCGCGTAGGCGATCCCGGTCGGCCGGAGAAAGCCCGGGAAGCTTACGACCTTGGGCGGATCCACGCTGTCGAGGCGGATCATCACGTAGGTCTCGCCTGCGTCCTGCCGCCTGTGCTCGAGGAGCACGTCGGTAAAGAACGCATCATTGAAGATCGCGACTTGCGGGTCGTCCTGCCCGATCAGTGCAAGCCGAAACGGGCTGGCGGCGTCATCGCCGTCGCACCCTTCGATCTGGCCGATCCGGACGCCGTCCACCGTGAGCTCAAGCATGGCGCTCGGCGCACCGTCCTCGTCGGTATTGCCAGTGCCGATGCAATGCATGTTCAACATGCCCGCCGCGGTCAGGATGCCGGGCCGCGGATTGGCTGCCGCATGGCCGGCCAGGCCGACCGCGACTAGCAGGCCGGCCGCGAGCCGGAGCGACCGGTCAGTGGGCACTGCGCACTTCCAGTCCTTCGAACCGCCGCTCGCAGGCTGCCCTGTCCGCCTCGCTCGGTTCTTCGCCGCGCAACGCCCGCACCGAAATCACGCTGGCCAGTGTCCAGTCGACCTGCGCGGCGCACGGCACACCATCTCCGGGCGCGCCGGGCCGGCCGAGCCGCAGCTCGACAATGTCGTCGCTCAGGTAGCTGACGGCAGGCTCGGCGGCGAGCTTGGAAAGATCGAGCAGCAGCGGCGGCCCGATGCGGCGCAGCCGAAGCGCGATTCGCTCGATCCGGTCGGGCGACGACGCGAGGCGCAGATAGACGTCGCTGTACTGTCCGCCATGGTATTGCCCGCGGCCGTCCTGGCCCGCGAATTCGCCGACCGAGAAGCTCGCGCCGCGGGCGCAGGCTCCGGTCTGCAGGATTTGGGCGCCGTTGAGGCGCAGGGTCCAGGTGCCCGAGCGGGCATTGCCGGCCGTCGTGCAACTGACTGTCAGCACGCCGACCATTGTCGGAATGCCCTGGTAGGGTTGCGGCGCGCCGTCCGCGGCCCATGCCGGGAGCGCGCAGGCCAGCAGAGCGCAGCCGGCCAGGGCCAGGCGTATCCGCGATGCTCGACTATTCGGCAGGGGGCACCTCCTGCAGCGGGCGCACCGAAACCCGTTGTCCGGCCGTGCCGATCAAACAGGCGGTCCCTCCATTGACCACGCGCGCAAGCTCGTTGGCTGCGGAACCACCGGCGCAGCTTCTGGCGAAGCGGGAGCCGTCGCTAATTCCCGCACCGGCGATAGCCCCGTCGGAACGCACGAAATTGATCACGATCGGGTCAACGACCGGGCCGCCCGAGGTGCGCGCCAGACCCTGACGCGCGCCCTCGCCGGTGATCGTCGATACACTTCCGACACCCAGCGCGGCGGTCTGTTGCGCACTGAAGGAAATGGAGCGCGCGGGCGGGGAGGGCGGCGCAGGCTCTTCCGTCTCGATTGGGCGGGGAGTTGTATCGCCCCCGGTGGCCGTTTGGTCCGGTGGATTCTCGGTTGTGGCCGGATCGGGGCTGGGACCACCGGCGTCGGTCTCGGTGGCGAGGGGAGACGGTTCGATCTCATCAGGCGATGCGGTGGCCGCAGGTTGGGGATCGCCCTCGCGTTCCGAGCCGCCGAGCCCTCCCATTAGTGCCACACCCAGCAGCACGACCCCAACCGCGCCGGCGGCGACTGCGCCGAAAAGCATCGGCGACGGCCGGGCGGGCGGCGGCGGCTCGGGCTCCTCGAGCCTGAGCATGCCCTCCCAACTCGCCACGCTTTGCGGACGGCGCGCGGTGTCTTCCGCCAGCGCGGCCCGCAGGCCGCTCCGGACCCGCGTCGGATATTCGGCCGGCAGCGAATCGAGCGCCTTGTCGAGCGCGCTGGTCAGCGCCTTGCGGTCGCCGTACGGCACCCCGGCGGGGACGTTGACCTGCGCGCCGGTCGCGGCTTCGAGCAAGGTCATGGCGCTGCTGTAGATGTCGGACCACGGCCCGATCGGACCGCCGCTGCCGGTCTGGTAAACCCCGGCGATCAGTTCGGGCGAGGCGTAGCGCAAGGCAAGGGCCGGCACGAGCGACGAGATGTCCTCCTTGTTCGGGCCGCGCATGCTGCGCGAAAGCCCGACGTCGATGAGCACCGGATGCGCCGTCCCGCGCTCGCGGAACATCACGTTGTCGGGCTTGATGTCGCAGTGGATGATCGGATTGCCCGGCACAGCCGTGTGCAGCTCGGCCACCCCCTTCAACATCGTCGAGGCCAGCGGCACGAAGCTGTCGTATGGCCAAGGAACCCCGGCAGCGCCCTGCTTGGGGCGGCCCCGCGCTTGCTTGAGCGTGCCCCCTTCCAGGTATTCCATCACATAGTAGGCCGTGCCGTTGGCCTCGAAGAAGTCGTAGACGATCGGCAGCGGCGCCTCGGCGAACGCGGCGAGGGCAACGTCGCGCATCGCGTCATCGAAATCGATGATGAAGTCGAGGGCTTCGTCGATGAGCGCGCGCGGCTCGCGCGCGTGCAGCCCGGCGACGAAGCTCCGCACCCGCTCGACCTGCACCTGGTCGGCGTCGCGCAGCCGCACGTCGGGCGCCTCTGCCACCGCACGCAACGCGCGCAGGCACGTCAGCAGGAACAGGCGCTCGGCCTCCTTGCGGAAGCGTGTGAAGAACAGCTCGAAATGCTCGCGCTTCTCGTCCGAGTAGCCCGGCAGCACGAGCGCGTCGTCCCGCCCTCGTTCGGCCAGTTGCTCGGGATAGAACTCCTTGATCGCGACCGGCGCGCCGGGTGGCAACCACAGCAGTTGCGAGAAATCGGCATCGGAAGGGCCGGACAACGGCTCCTTGATGGCGAGGTAGGTGATCCCGAAGCCGCCCGATCCCAGGACCTTCTCGACTCGATAGCGCGGCAGCTCGTGCGCCCCCTCGCCCGGCACGCCGCGCGAGGGAACGATGATCGACCCGATCCGCAGTTCCGCCAAGGGCCCCCTCCCCCTTTACCCGTCCGTCGCCGGCTATGCCGCAGGGAGCGCTTCGCAGGCAAGGCTTCCCTGCGCCACGTCGTTGAAGGCCACGCCGAGCATCCAGGCGTTCCGGCCCGGGCGGGTGAAAAACAGCGTCTTGTTCCGCAGCGCCATCTCCTCGGACAGGACCTGGAGCAATGCCCCGCCCGCCTGGTATTCCTGCTCGTTGAATACGGCGCCCTCTCCCCGGTTGCTCAAGCGCCTGAGATCGCCGGTAATCAAGTCCCTGTGTGTCCCGGCTGGAATCCGCGACGTATCCAGATCGAAAAGCCGATCCTGATCGTTCAGCGCCAGGTTGGCGAACCTGTCGAGATCGTTCACGGTGAGTGGCACGTATCGATCGGTGTTGTAGGGATTCTGAGTGGTCGCGACCGCCCAGGGTAGACCGCCGTTCAGGTAGACGCGGTTCCTTTGCGCCATGCTCGCGCCGGCCTCCACGATCATCCGCTGGATTTGCGCACGGAGTTCGGTGCTGGCCACGCGCTGTGCCGCGACCGCGAAGGTCTCGTCGTCGCCGATTTTCTCGGAAACCAGTCGCGCGAAGCTCTTGGTACCGAGATTCATGCTGAAATTCCGAAACGTGTCCACGTTTCCAGTGGAGCTGAGGATATAGCACCCCTTGGTGTTGCCCGAACCGATGTCGAGCAGCGTTACCTGGGAGCGGCGATGCGCCAGCCGCACTTTGTTGACGACGCCGTCGAAGGTGTACTGAGTCTCCAGCTCGACCGGGATGAAGGTCATTTCCACGTTGGCCACCCTGCGGACAGCGTCCTGGACCGCCTCCTTCGCGTCCGGCCTGCCTGCGACGCCGCTTGACCCGACAATCTTGATCATGTTCTCCGGGACGCCCTCGGCGCGGATTGCCGCGATGGCGTCACGCACAGCTGCGGCGACGATCGGCGCGTTGCCGAGGTCGAGAGCGTTGGCCTCGGTGTTCTTGAGTCTGTCTCCGGTATTCACGACGGAGATGTCCGGCTCGTCGCCGGCGAGAATGCGGACGATCGAAGGCTTGACCCCGCTCGAGCCGATTTCAATCAGGCCGATCGGGGCGCCAGCAGCCTCCGCGCCGCCTGTTCTTGCCGGGCAGCGGTTTGCCTGGGCGCCCGAGGAGGTGGACTGCGCCAGCAGCAACGCCACCAGCGATCCCGCCACGAAGCTCCGGCGGTTGAGGATGAAATCTCCGCTGTTCATGGTAACACCTCCCAATCAGTGAAGTAATCCTTAGGAATAAGTCGTCACGACCAATTGAATTCCTTCGAGCAGAGCGGCACGAAGCGCAGCGTGGTGCTGCCGAGAACGATGTCCTGCAGCGGCTCCAGCTCAAGGACGGCAAGGACCGGCCGGTCGTTGCTGTAGGCGATGCGCCGGCCTTCCCCCGGGCTCAGATAGAAGCTGCGTCCGCGCGGATCGAAGGTGATCCGGCAATGCGCGCCGCCGCCGATCCCGCCGTCGCCGAATTCCAGGTCGACGCTTGCCCCGTCGCCGCGCCCGACCGAGTTGATACCCGAGACCAGCTTGAAGTCCGCGCCCTTGCCCGGGCCATCCACAATGACCACCCAGCCGACCACCGCGTCACACATCTCGAGATCTTCGGAGGGAACTTCCGCTGGGCCGATCGGCCGGTCCGGGTCGAGGGCAACATCGACCAGTTCGATCGGCTCGTCTGGCGGCGGCTTGGAAGGCCGACGGCCCGGCTTGGAGCGTGGCCCCCATGCTTCGGTTTCGGTTTCTAATTCAGACATCGTGCTCGTCCTTCTGATCCCTCAGTTTTCGCCTGCCGCGGGAGCGGCCTCGCCACCGGCAGCACCGGCTGCGCGAACGTCATTTTCGCTACCGCCGCGGTCACTGTCTTGGTCGCTGCTCACGTCGTCACGGCGCCCCGTACCGGCCCCCGCACCGACTTCACTGCCTGCGGCCACATCTCCGTCACCTGCCGCAAGGCCCCCGGCCGCAGTCCCGTCGCCATCACCGCCGCGCCTCTCCGCGACACTGCCGCCCGCGCCGTTGCTGCCCGCGCCGTTGCTGCCCGCGTTCGAAACACTGCTGCCGCTGCCGCCTGTCCGACCGCCGACGGCGCCATTCCTTCGCGTCGCGGCAGGCGTTTCCGTCGGCACCGCGCTTGGCGAAACTGTAGCGACGCTTGGCGGCACCGCCGACGGCACCCCCGGCACCGCCGTGCGGGGCACCTCGGAATTCATCGTCTCGCCACCGACGTTTGTGGCTTGCGGCGTATCGCCCCACTGCAAGCTCGTTGCCCCCCAGAAGAGCAGCGCGCCCGCTGGAATTCCTGCCAGAAGTCCAGCCGCGAAGGCACGTGCGGCCGAAGATGAGCGAGGGGCGGGCGGTCGCGACTGCAACCCGCCCATTCCCGGTGCCCA
Source organism: Croceibacterium sp. (assembly GCA_036519255.1). Lineage (GTDB taxonomy): Bacteria > Pseudomonadota > Alphaproteobacteria > Sphingomonadales > Sphingomonadaceae > Croceibacterium_A. The sequence continues at coordinate 11,021 of DATDLP010000367.1, read as the reverse complement.
CTCAATCCGCGGCGCGGCCACAGTCGCCGCGCCCTCCGCTGTCCCATGGACCACCACCACCGTGGTGTTGTCCTGTCGCGGCCGGCGCGCGGCCTCGACCGCGTCGACCAGCAGCGCCGCGGCAGCCTCGGCATCGGGTGCACGTCGGGCAATCTCGGCGATCTGCTGGAGATCCAGCGTCTCGATTCCGTCGGTCGCGACGACCAGGATTTCGCCCTCGGCGAAGCTGCGCCAGGTGCGATGGTCGTCGACCAGCGGAATCGGTGAGCCCATCACCGCGGACCGCAGCATGCTGGGCGAAGGCATCGCCGAGACGTCCACCCCCTGTTCGGCCATGCGCCGCCGCTCCTCGCGGAAGCTGTGGTCGTCGTTGAGCCGGGCGATGTCGTCGGACCTTATGCTGAGCAGCGGGCTGTCGCCGACGCTCAGCCAGCGGTACGCTGTGCCGTTCTCGTTGAGCTCGAGCGCGACGAGCGTGCAGCCCATCCCATCGGCCGAGCTCTCGCGCGTGATGTAGTCGGCCAGCTTCTCGTTGGCATGGTCGAGGGCCTCGGCCAGCACACCCTCGGCTCCCACATCGCGCCGATAGGCTGTGATGAACGAGCCGGTGGCGAGCTTGCTCGCAACGTCGCCGGCGGCGTGGCCACCCATGCCGTCGGCCACGACGATCAGGCGCGGGCGGCCCTGCTGGCTGTCGCGCAGATCGGCCGTCCAGTTGACGGCGTCTTCCTGCGCATCCCGCTGACCCTGGGTCTGCGCGACGCCGAACGCAATGGTCCTGCTCACTGCGCACTGCCCTTCGCCTGCGGCAGATCCTGCCAGTCGAACGTCTCGTTGCACAATGGCAGGAAACGCAGGACCGTGCGCCCGATCTCGATCTGCATCTCGGCTACGAGCACCGTCGGCGTCAGGATCGGCTTGCCCTCGCTGTAGGTCAGGCCGGTTCCTTCGCCAGGCTGAACGTAAAACTGGCGCCCGCGCGAATCGTACGTGACCCGGGCGTGAGCCCCGCGCGAGATCGATTCGTCGCCGAAATTGAGCGGGACCTCGACATTGGCCCCGCGGCCGATCCGGTTCGAACCATAAAACAGCGGGAACGACTGGCCGAAACCCGAACCGGACACCACGACCAGCCATCCGACCGGCATCTCGGACAAATCCATGGCCCTTTCCCCGCCGGCGACGTAAATCCGCGTGCGATCCGCATCCTCGTCGTCGTCGACCGGGTCGGTCGCGGGCTTGGTGTTCCGGCTGTCGGCCTTCCCCATGGTGTCCGCGCCCCCAAGAGGCTTCGTGAGATTGGGTACCACCACGGTGGGCTTTTCGCCGTCAGGGTCCTCGGCGTTGACCCCGAGACCCCACGCAGTACGGCCAGGACGCACGGCCTGGGTGGGACGATCGTCCGCATTGTCCCTGCCACTCATCGCGCTTCTCCTTGATCAGCTGAATTCACACGTGAACGTTAGATTGGGGCCGAGGCCGATCGTGTCGCCGCTGCGCAGTTGCTCCTCGCGCTGCGGCGCGATCCGGCGGCCGTTTACGAACACCCCGTTCTGCGAGGACAAGTCGCAGACGAACACGCGTCCGCCCTGCCGCACGAACCGCGCGTGCTGGCGGCCGACCGAATCGTGGGGGATCACGACGTCGGCGCGCTCGACCGAGCGCCCGACGATGACGCCGTTCTCAAGGTCGGGCCCAGGCAGCTTGAACGAGACCTCATCGCCCCGCAGCAAAATCTCGCGATTGCTCTGCGAGACTATTATTTGCTCGCGCTCGCTGAGCTCGGCGGCTGCCTTGCGACGCCGGGCATAGACCGCGGCGCGATGGCGAGAGAGCCACCACAGCAGCCCGGCAAAGGCAGCGAAAGCAAGCCCCCCCAAACCGATCGGCAAATAGCGCTCGATCGGATCGACCGCCTCCTGCAGCTGCTGGTCGAGCTTGCGGCTGTACTCCTCGAGCTGCTCGGCAGCGGCCCGCGAATCGGCAGCGATTTTCGCCTGGCGGGCGGCCTCGGCGGTGTCGTTGGCCGCCACCGCGCGCTGTTGCGCACGGATCGCGGCGGCTTCGCGGGAGCGGGCAGCGCGCGCCTGGGCCATCGCCTGATCGCGCGCCTCTTCCTGGATCTGATCGGCCTCGACTTCGGACGGAGCATCTGCCGGCGGCGTATCGGGTAGCACTTCGGCCACCGGCGCTTCCTCGCTCGCGATGCCCGTATCCGGCTCCGGTGCATTCGCGGCGGGCGTGTCGCCACAGCCGGCGCTCGAGAAGCGGGCGCTGACGCCTGCCTCGCGCAGCAGCGGCACCAGCTCGGTCGACGCGACCGAGTATAGAAAGGTCGAGCCTTCGCGCGTCGCCAATTGCGTGTTGACCCCGACCACGCGCTGACACTGGTCGAACAGCGGGCCGCCGCTGTTGCCTTGAGCGATCTGCGCGCTGTGCTGCACCAGATCGGTCGGATGCTCGCCGTCGGCAAAGCCGGTGCGCCCGGCGAAGAAGCGCGAGACGGTTCCCGTGGTGAGCGAGGCGCTCACGCGGGATTCGACGTTCACGATGTCGGCGAGGCCGGGAAATCCGACTGCCCAGACGGGCACGCCCATCGCCGGGGCGCCGACCGCGATCGGGACCGCCCGGCCCTCGATCCCGGGCGCGTCGAGGATCGCGAGATCGTGAACCTTGCTCATCAAACGGATGCGCGCGCGGACCAGCTTGCTGCCGTCGTCCCCGTTGGGCACCACGGCGAGCTGCGGGCCTGCGCTGGCGACGTGAAAGTTGGTCACGACGACGCCGGGCGCGACAATGAAGCCCGACCCGTGGCCGATCTGCTCGCCCGCGGAGTCGAACACCGCAACATAGACCACCGAGTTCGACACGCGTCGGTAGTCGAAGCCGGCAGCCAGCGACGGCGCGGGCAGCAGCAGCGCCGACACAGCGAGCCAGCACGAAAGCAGCCTGATGAAGCGTCGCAGCATGTCAGAGGATCCTCAACTCGAACTCATGCGAGGCCAGGCGGATGCTGTCGCCATCGGACACCGGTACCGGTGTCTTGGTCTCGAGCGGGCGGCCGTTGTGGAACGTGCCGCGCGACGAGCCAAGATCCTCGAGCATCAGCATGTCTTTGCGCACGAACAGTCGGGCATGAACGCGGCTTACGTCCTCCGGCCCGAAGAGAACCTCGCAGTCGGTCCGGTTGCGGCCGATCTGCACTCCCTTGCCGCCGATCGCGAGCTGCGAGGCGCTGACCTTGAGCACGCCACTCGGTCCGCTGAGCACGACGTCGCGCCATGGCTGGCGCGCCAGTTCGAGGTCGATCTGGCCGGATTTCACGGCGAGGACGGCGATCGACTTCTCCCGATCGGTCACGTCCTTGCGGTTGCGACGGAACACCACGAAACCGAGCACCGCGAGCAGCAGCACCACCACCGGCGCTGCTAGCAGCAGATATTGATCGCGGGTGTGCGCAGCGCGCGAGCTCTCGATCGTTTCGACCAGGTCCTTGGCCTTCTGCTCGACGTCCTCATAGTCCTTCCGCGCGACGCGCAGCGAGACGAGCTGCTTCTCGATATCGGCCTTGGCGCCGGGGCTATCGGTTGCCGCAAGCCGGCGCTCCAGCTCCTCGATCTGCGTGTCGAGAGCGTTGATCGCCTTCCGCGCGGCGTCCTCGGATTCTTTTTCTGCATCGGATAGGCGCGTGAGTCCGTCGTCTTCCGCGACCTCGCAGTGGCCTGTCGCACTGCTGCTCGCCACCTGGGCGTCGTCGAGCAAGTCCTGGATGGTATCCGTCAGCCGGATCGCCGTTTCCTCGCCCGCGGGCAGAAAACCGGCCAGCTCACCGCAATCGTTGATCAGCGGACCGCCGCCAGGGCTGGCGTCGCCGGTAATCGCCACGGTGTCGCGGTCGAACAGCATAAGCCGCTTGCTCGACTGCAACACCGCGCGCAGCTCGCCGGTGCTCGTGCCGTCGCCGAAGAAGGTTAGCGGATCGGCGTAGGCCGGAGGATCGTAGGCGAGCCGATAGGTGGCGAGCCCGACGCGGTCGAGCACGGCCTGGTCGGCCTTGACCAGCGCCAGCTGATTCTCGCTGTCGACGGCAAGCACCGTGCCGTTCACGGTCGCGGCCCTGCCCCGCGTCCGCCCGTTGGCTTGCCCGACTGGAAAACTCACCTCGAGTGTATCGTTCCGGTTCAACTCAAGGCCGACCAGCAGCGTGTCCGCGCTTACCCGCACGGCCGCGGCGGACCGGTCGGGATTGGACTGCGTCACCCGCGCGACCGGACGCTCGTCCGCTTCCTGCGCCCTCAGCGCGGTCGTGCCGGCTCCGGCCGCGAGCGCAGCCGCAATCACGAATGTCCAGGACGGTCTCGCCATCCGCCGTGTTCCCCTCATCTCGAAACCCCGCTCCGGTAGCGCCGCATCAGGACGATGACCGTCGCGGTGACGATGATCGCGTATTGGACGAAGATGATCTGGAACGAGGTCTTGAGCGGATCGGCGGTCAACGGCGCCGGCCGCCCGGTCGCCGCGTCGAAGATCTCGATCGTTCCCTCGCCACGCACGAAGATCGCGAACATCGCCTCCCGCAGCACGTTGGTGGGAATCGCGAGCGACGAGAAGTCGTCGAGGACCTCGGGCAGGTTAGGCACGATCGATCCGATCAGGACGAGCTGCGGAACGAGCACCAGCGGGACGATTGTGGTCGCCTGGCTGTCGGACGCCGCGGCCGCGGAAATCAGCAAGCCGATGGCCACCCCGACGAACCCGGTCAGCAACAGCAACAGGTACTGGCTCGAGGTCTCGCCGGGAATGGAATCTGCCAGCGCCAGGATCAGCGCAAACACGATCGTCAGCTGCGCTATGACGAATAGCGAGCCGACCCAGAGCCGCGAGATCAGGTAGGCGACGAGCGAGAGGCTGACATCGCGCTCGCGCTGAACGATGTCCCGCTCGCAAACGATGTCCTTCGACGCACCGCTCGCGCCGGTCCAGATGCCCGACATGACCATCAGCGTAAGCAGAATCTGCTGCGACTGCGGCTCTTCGAAGCCGCTGCCGAAATCGCTGAACGCCCAGCCGACGAAGACACCGATCGTGATCGCCTGCACCAGCGCCAGCACGAGTGTCGGTCGATCGGCGACCAGCAGCAACAGATTGCGGCGTACGAGGATACCGACCTGATCGATCGCTTTGGCCACCTTCGACAGAAGTCCGGGCTTCTCGAACGGCAACCTGGGCGTGCTGATTTCTGATACCACGTAGTCGCGGTCGCCGCTCTCGCCGCGGAAGCGCGCCGCCCAGTCCCGCGCGGCCTCGGGCGACAGCAGGCCGATCGCATCGCCGAGACGCTCGACGCGGAAGAAGGCGAGCGCTTCGTCGGGCGTTCCGGTGAACGTCAGATACCCGCCCGGCGCCATGACGACCACCCGGTCGCAGAAGGTCGGGATGTTGGCCAGCGCGTGGGTCACGCAGATGATCGTGGTGCCTTCCTTGGCCAAACGCGCCAGCAGGCGCATGATTTCGAATTCGGTCTGTTCGTCGAGGCCGCTGGTGACCTCGTCGAGGAACAGGACTCGCGGCACGCACAGGATCTCGGCGGCGAGGCAGGCGCGCTTCTTTTGCCCGCCGGAGAGCTTGTGGAATGGGGTGTCGAGCTGACCCTCGAGCTCGACCCGGCGGACCGCGCGCAGCACGGCCTCGCTCCGTTCGGCGGCGCTCGTGTCCGACGGCAACCGAAGCTCGGCAATGAAGCCCAGTGCCCGGCGCAAAGACAGCAGGCCGTGCAGCACTTCGCGCTGGGGCACATAGGCCATGAATAGCTTGAGCGACTCGAATTCGCGCACCAGATCCGAGCCGTCGATCTCGATCTCGCCTTCGGCCAGCGGGGCGCGGCCGGCGAGCGTGTTCATCATGGTCGTCTTGCCGGCGCCGCTGCCGCCGACCAGGCACACGAACTCGCCCTGACGGACCTTCAGCGAGCACGGATGGAGGATGCGCTTGATCCCCTCCTTGGTCGGAACGTCGACTGCCAGGCCACGCGCGGCGACGATGGTCTGGCCGGCGCTGGTGCGCGGCTCCTCCATTTGTCCGTCGTGGAATCGGAAGCGGACGTGCCCTATCACGACCTGGTCGCCGTCCTCCAGCGGATGCCCGCCGTGAATCCGTCGTCCGTTGACGAACGTGCCGTTGGTGCTGCCGAGGTCGGCGATCTCGACTCCCTGCCGCGCGTGTCGCAGCTCTGCGTGCCGGCGAGAGACGGTGGGATCGTCGATCTCATGAACGCCCGCCCCCCCCTCCCGGCCGATCACCGTGCCGGGCCGAACGGTCCGCAGCGCAGCTTGCCCGCGACTTCGGGTGGCATCGCTGTTCCCGTGCAGGGGGCCAATAACAGCGCGGGTCTTGTCGGCCTCCGGTTCGTCCTGCTTTGCGCGGGCGACCCGCACCGTACTGCGCCCGAACTGCAGGGTGGCGGACTCGGCGATGCGGTATTCGTCGGTGCAGCGTCGGCCTTCGATCAGGATCGGCGTCTGCTCGCTGAGCGGGGTCAGCAGCAGGTCCGTGTCACTGCGCTCAAGCTGGAAGGCCCGGCGCGGGCAATAGGGGTCGTCGAACCGGATGTCGGCCGAGCTGTGCCTACCGACCAGCCACGGGCCGGAACCGCTCAGCTCGCGTCGCTTGCCGTCGTCGTCGATCAGGACAAACATGGTGCCGGTCTTTCGGAAGGGGGATTGCGACGCGCGTGGCGATCAGGCGTTGACGGGCTGGCTTTGCTCCTGCCTCCAATCGCCGCCCTCCTGGCACGTGGTCTCGTTCGCGCTGACCAGCGTTCTGCGCCCCTCGACGAGCTGGTGATGCCCGTCGCGGCACACGATCGAATTGGTCACCGTCACCACCTGCACCGGGCGGCTTTCGACGTTCGCCTTCATGAAAGCGGCCTGGTCGTCGCTCGTCGACGCCGCGTTTGATGCGAAGATCCAGCCCTCCGCGGCGCTTCCGGTGCTGGATACCAGCAGCCACTTCGCATCCGCGGAAATCCCCAGCGCGACCACCTTGGTATCTGGCGCCAGCGTGCCGAACACTTGAGATTCGGTCGTCGTCGGCTTGCCGCGGACAGTCACTGTCTGCCTGATTTGGTAGACGCCCCTTGCCGGCAGCACGCCCGTCGTGTCGACCGTGCGGCCCTCGAGCACCGGGAGTTCCATGCTCTGCTCACGCGCGAAAGAGTTGGTAATCTGGTAGGAATACTGCGACCTGCCATTGTTCGACATCGGGATCAGCTCCGAGGACTCCCCGCTGGCCAGCGCCAGCGTCATCGCCTCACGGGCCTTTTCGCATTTGTCCTTGTCCCAGCTATTACCCGCCCTGTTGCCCAACAGGCCACCAAGCACCGCTCCAATTACAGCGTCGGACTCGTCGCCAATGAGCGCCCCGATCACCGCCCCGGTGGCAGCGCCGGCGACCGTGCCCACCGTCTCGCCTTTGCCGAAGCCCGATCCGCAGCGCTTCGCCATGTCCAGTTCGCCGTCCTTGGCGAAGGCGGGTGTGGCCGCCGAAAGGCTCGAGCCGATCAGCCCAAGCATCAGCGCACAGTTCAACTTTCGGGAAAAAGACATGAAAGCCCCCCTTTCATTCTCAGATTTGAGAAATCCCCGTTCAAGATGTTAGATTTTAGGCTGCGAAAGGAGTCAACTGTCGTCTGGGGATGCTGAGGCGTCATCTCGAATGATGCATGCTCGCGCGTCGCGGCGATGGCGCACCAGACTTGGCCGCACTCGAGCCTGTATCCAACTCGTCGGAGCGCCGCGCAGCGAGCGCTGTTCTGCCCGCTCGCATGTACGGCGCAAGATCTGGTGCGAAACAGCGCGGCCAGGAACACGTGGCGAGCGGTCGTCCGCAGTGAATTGACCGGGCGCAGCGCAGCAATTGACGGTCCTTGCGGCTGGACGTCGCTTGCCCTTTGGATTAGTTTCAAAGCGACACGACCGGGGGGCGGCAGGCTGAGTTCCACACGGCCTAGCCGTAGTGGGGCATACATGCGTGAATTCACGGCATCTCGGGCGCCATTCTCCAAGCTCGTGCTCATTTTTGCCGTCCTTGGTTTTTGCTCTGCCCTCGTCGCCCAGACCCCGGACGGGATCACGCTCGATGAGGACAGCATCACTTTACGGTTCCCGGCATCCCGGGCCGGCACCGAGCTCGATTTCTACGCCATCAATCTCGGGCACATCGGGGTCTACACGGTGGGACCGGACGGGATCATCCGTCTTGATCTGTCGCGCGTCGCCCCGAAGCAGAACGTCTGCTTCTTCGCCGCGGATCGGCGCGGCAACAGGCTGGTGAACCTCACGCGGCAGAAGGGCTTCCGCAACCCGTTCTGGGAGCAACGCCCTTTGGCGAGAGGACCAGTGACGACCCGCGCCGTCGTAGACATCCAGAACGATCTCAATAGTTTCAAGGCGCAACTCAGCGACGCGGAAAGAACCCTCAAGGACGGCGCTGATGGCCGCTTTCGCGGCGGGCGTTGTCAACGCAACCCGATCGAGGCACGAGAAAGGCCGGCCTTCGGGCTGGGCGGGCAATTCGCCGACATCTATGGTGCTGTCCGCTGCGCGCCGGTCATTTCCTCACGCCCACTGTCGTGCGCGACAGTTTTGCAGAACGCATCGCTGGCCGAAACCTCGGCATTCACCGCAGCCACCTGTTCGGCACGCCTCGCTGATGTGCAACGACTTGTCGCCAGCAATCGCGACCGGGATGACGCGGTCGCCCACAACGCGATTGCCGACCGCGCGCGTGCGCAGCTTTCGTCAGATGCCGACAGACGCGCGGAGGTGGCCGGCCAGTGTATCCGCGACGTGCATCAAGCATCCGAATCGCTGCTGACGAGGTGGCAGAATGAAACCAACACCGCGGAAGAAACCGAGGACGATGCGCTCGCGCGGTGCAACCGGAACTTGCAGATCTCGGCGGACGGACCGGCTCGGCTGGATGAATTGCAGGCTGAGCTGGCATCGGCGAGTGCCCGAGACGCCGCAGCGGCACGCAACGGCCCGGGCGGCGCTTCGCGCGATGGGGCGTCCTACCCTTGCACACCCAACGCCGGGGCATAGCGGGTGAGCCGGACCGCGCTATCCAACGGTCACGTCTTGCTGCCTGACCACCGGTCCAGGGAGGACGGCGGCTATATCATCCAACGCAAGATCGAGGCCGGCGGCTTCGGCATTACGTATGCCGGGATCAAGGCTTCGGGCGCCGGCGGCGACGCCGCGCGGCTGTGGCTAGAACCCTACCAGCCGGTAGCGATCAAGGAATTCTACCCCGACGAACTGGCAGAGCGCGACGGGTCCGAGGTCATTCCGCTGGCCGAGAACGAATCCGCCGAAGAGATCTTTCAGCAATCGTTCGACCGCTTCCTGCGCGAAGCCGAGCGGCTCTATTTCCTCACCTGCATCCGCGCGCTGCGCGCCGCTATGGCCGCGCGGCCGGGCAGCGACGACGAGGCGACCGTGCAGAACGACATCAAGGCGGCGCTCGGCGAGGGCATGGACCGCAGTTTCACCCGCAGCACCCGGCCGGCGATGAACCTCGTCAGCCGGCTCGAGGGCAAGCTCGCCGAAGCCGCCCGGAAAGCGATCTCCAACGCCCCGCTGCCGATCGTCTACGATTTTTTCCTCGCCGGCGGCACCGCCTATTACGTGATGGAGTTCCTCGAAGGCCGCACGCTCAAAGACCGCCTCGCCCGCCAGCGGCGCGAAGGCGACAACCGGCGTGAGACGCACCACGGCGTGCGCTACGATCTGCTGTCGCCGATGCCGCTCGACCGCTTGCGCCACTTCATCGGCAAGTCGCTCGACGCGCTTGAGGAGCTGCATTGCGGGATCCCCGGCCAGCAGCTGGTCCATTGCGATCTCAAGCCCGGCAACATCATGTTCCGCTCGATGGATTCGGACGATCCGGTGCTGATCGACTTCGGCATGGCGCGCAACACGATCAGCGACAAGTCGCTCGCCATGCTCGGCGGCACCGTCGGCTTCGCGCCGTTCGAACTCGATCCGCTCGGCCTTGCCCAAGCCGGCCCCGGCTCAGGATCGCAGCGTGGGGCGGCCCGCATCGGGCCCTATACCGACATCTATTCGCTCGCCGTGATCCTGCGGCTGCTGGCCAGCGGCGTCGAAGGCAGGGCGTTCCCATCGGCCTACCATCGCCGCACCGAAGTCAGGGCGGGTCAGCCCGATCCGGCAACGCTGCTGCCGCCGATAGCGCCATCGGTACCGGATCGCATGGTGAGAGCGATCGAGCACGGGCTGGCAATCGACGCAACCAAGCGGCCCGCGTCCATCAGCGCCTGGCGCAGCGCGTTCGGATTCGACCAGCCTGGCGAGCGGACCACCGGGACCGGCGGCTCGAAACGGAAGGAATGGCGGCCCGGCCACGGTGACGAGGGCGAGGACGTCGTCCCGCCGCCCGACGAGCCGATTGCCGGCGACGAGGAGACGAAGCAGTTCGTGCCCGTCGAGCAGCACCCGCAGGTCGAAACACGGCCGAGGAAGGCGAGCGCCAATCAGATGCTCGCGGCAGGGCTCGCCGCGCTGACGTTGGCCGCCATCGGCATCGGCGCCTACCTCGTGACGAGCGGCGACGAGGAAGAGGTCGTGGCCGAGCCCGAGACGACCGGAGAAACCGAAGTGATGGCGCAAAATACGCCGGCGCCCGCCCCCGAGGCCGGCCTGGCGGCGCCCACTCCCGAGTTGGCGCCGGCTGCCGGACCCGCGGCGAACCTGCCGGCGCCGGGCCCGACGCAGGAAGTTGCGGCAGCGGCTCCGCCGATCGTGCAGCCGCCCCTGCCCCGGCCTCCGGCCGAACAGCCGCGCTCGGTCCGCTTCGGCGTGCTCGGTATCACCGTGCAGACGGTGACGAACGAGGCGCAGCTGGCGAACCTGCGCCTATCCGACAGCCCGCCGAACGATCCGGTCCGGGTGATCGAGGTGTTCAAGGCGGACTCGGGGTTCCGGATCAACTCGGTTTACGTC